>CAVCCL010000059.1:6921-13370 GCA_963600665.1 Bifidobacterium catenulatum
CCGCAGTTCACATCTATGGGGCGCACGAGTTCAAGCAGCAGGAAGATTCTGAAGCGGCAAATATCACCTGGTGGAACGAATTTGCCGGTTACTGCGAGAGCATAAATCCTGATGTATACCTGGTGGGTGAGGTATGGCAGGATGACAAGGTGCTGGAAAATTATGTCCAGCCATTTGACACGAAGTTTGATTTTGCAATTCAGCAGAAGATACTGAACTGTGTACAGCGAGGCATGGCGGTGCCAGGCTTTGGAGATTCGCTTTCTGTGGCGATAGAGAATATACAGAAGAAATATGACGATGTTGACACCGATTATCTGAACGGCGTTTTTGGTGCAAATCATGATCAGGACAGGATAGCATCGTCGGTGAACAGCCTTGATAAGGCGAGACAGATCGCGGCGGTATATATGACCCTTCCAGGCAATCCATATATTTACTATGGCGAGGAACTTGGAATGTACGGCAGCAAGCCGGATGAGATGATAAGGACACCATTCCTGTGGGGAGATGACAGTACATACAACACGTCATGGGAAAAGGATGATCAGAATGCAGAGACAAAGGGACTTGACCAGCAGATGGAAGATCCGGATTCAATGTATTCATATTATAAGACCCTGATAGCACTGAGAAAGGACAATCCTGCCCTTATGAAAGGAAGCTATAGAGCGGCAGCTCTCACAAGCGACAGTGTGGTAGCATACTTCCGTGAGACGGATGGACAGAAGCTGCTGGTGGTGCACAACTTTGCAGAGGACGATCAGACTGTATCACTTGCTGAGTGCGGAGATATAACAGTCATAGATGTACTTTATTCAAGCTCTGGTGAGATCGATGTGTCGGACCTCAGTTCAGTGAAATTAGCTGGAAATGAGAGTGCGGTGCTTGAGCTTGGTGAGTAAATAAAAAACATCCCCAATCATATTCATAACGAGTATGATTGGGGATGTTTTATGTCTACACTATATATAAATTACTTATTGTTAGCGTTGTCCTTCTCTTCACGCTTCTGATCCATCATAGCACGAACCTTCATTGAAAGACCGAACAGGTTGATGAAACCTGAAGCATCCTTATGATCGTAAAGCTCACCAGTTGTGAATGAAGCAAGGCTCTCTGAGTACAGAGTGTAATCAGAAGTTGTACCAGCCTTGATGATGTTGCCCTTGTAGAGCTTCATCTTTACATGACCAGTTACACGCTCCTCAGTCTTGGCAACGAATGCTGAAAGGCTCTCGCGGAGAGTGCAGAACCACTTGCCTTCATATACAAGTGCTGCGAACTTTGTTCCGACAAGCTTCTTGTACTCCATTGTATCACGGTCAAGTGTGAGCTCCTCAAGCTGCTTGTGAGCCTCTGTGAGGATAGTTCCACCAGGTGTCTCATATACACCACGTGACTTCATGCCGACAACACGGTTCTCAACGATATCGATGATACCGATACCGTGCTTTCCACCGAGCTTGTTCAGTTCACGGATGATATCTGAAGTCTTCATCTTCTTGCCGTTGAGTGCTACAGGGTAGCCCTTCTCAAAATCTATATCGATGTACTCAGGCTCATCTGGTGCCTTCTCAGGTGTAACAGAGAGAACCAGAAGATCATCGTAGTTTGGCTCATTTGCAGGATTCTCAAGCTCAAGACCCTCATGGCTGATGTGCCAGATGTTACGGTCACGGCTGTAAGAATGCTTTGCGTCAAATGGAAGATCGATGCCGTGTGCCTTACAGAAAGCGATCTCATCCTCACGTGACTGCATTGTCCACTCAGGCTGTCTCCATGTAGCGATAACCTTGATGTCCGGTGCAAGAGCCTTGATAGAAAGCTCAAATCGAAGCTGGTCATTACCCTTACCTGTAGCTCCGTGGCAGATGGCAACAGCGCCTTCCTTACGTGCAACCTCAACGAGCTTCTTGGCAATGATAGGTCTTGCAAATGAAGTACCGAGAAGATACTTGTTCTCGTATACAGCGTCAGCCTGAACTGTTGGCATGATGTACTCATCGCAGAGCTCATCTACAACATCGATGATGTAAAGCTTCTCAGCTCCTGAATACTTTGCTCTCTCGTCAAGTCCCTCAAGCTCGCTCTCCTGACCTACATCTATACATGCACAGATAACATCGTATCCGTATGTCTCCTTTAACCATGGGATGATGGCAGTGGTATCAAGACCGCCTGAATAAGCCAGTACAACTTTTTCTTTAGCCATTTTAATAAATCCTCCTAATTATAAATATAGAGCAGATGCAATAAAGATACACCTGCGCACATCACAAGAGCTCTGCCCGATGGAGAGGCATCCTCTATATGACATTTTCTACATGAACTATACAACGCAAATGTATATTATGCAAGTGATTTTTCAAAATATTCATTCGTTCACCGTATAATATTCATGAAAAATATGCATAAATACAGAGCAAAATGGCGGCAAAAACGCTGATAAAACGTATATTTGGGACAAATATGCAAATATTCAAAAAAAACATTGCATAATATGCATTGCAAATGTATAATTATAAAAGCTTTTGCAGAGGACACGAGGAACAGAGATACAAAAGCTTAGGATAATGATTGTATTTCTACATATTAAATAGTGAATGTTGACGATACACATTGTCAGGTATACAATCAAACAGAGTATGTCTTTATACAGATATAGAAAAGTACATATAAATTATGGAGGCAGTTATGATTAAGGTAGGAATTATCGGATCAACAGGATATGCAGGACAGGAGATAGTAAGGATTCTTCTTGGACATAAGGAAGCGGAGATCGTATGGTATGGATCAAGAAGCTTTATAGATCAGAAGTATTATCAGGTATACGGTAACATGTTCCAGATCGTGGACGCAAAGTGTATGGATGACAACATGGAGGAGCTTGCTTCAAAGGTAGATGTCATATTTACCGCCACACCACAGGGACTGTGCGGATCACTTGTAAATGAGGAGATACTGTCCAAGGTCAAGATCATAGACCTGAGTGCAGATTTCAGGATAAAAGATGTCGCTACTTATGAGAAGTGGTACAAGATAGAGCACAAGAGCCCACAGTTTATTGACGAGGCTGTGTATGGTCTCTGTGAGATCAACAGGGAGGATATAAAGAAGTGCAGACTTCTTGCCAATCCGGGATGCTACACAACATGTTCTATCCTTTCACTCTATCCACTTGTTAAGGAAGGTCTGGTTGACGCCAATTCAATCATCGTTGACGCAAAGTCCGGAACATCAGGTGCAGGAAGAGGCGCGAAGATCGCAAATCTCTACTGTGAGGTCAACGAGAGCATTAAGGCTTATGGAGTTACGACGCACAGACATACCCCTGAGATAGAGGAGCAGCTTGGATATGCAAATGGCAGTCCGATAGTCATCAACTTCACTCCTCATCTTGTTCCTATGAACAGAGGAATACTTGTGACAGCATACGCAAACCTCAAGGAGAAGGTTGATTACGATACAGTGAGAGCCGCATACGATAAGTATTATACAAATGAGAGATTTATCAGGGTTCTCGATAAGGATGTATGTCCTGAGACAAGATGGGTTGAGGGCAGCAATTATGTGGATGTCAACTTCAAGATAGATGAGAGAACAAACAGAGTCATCGCCATGGGCGCGCTTGACAATCTGGTAAAGGGCGCTGCAGGTCAGGCTGTACAGAACATGAACATCATGTTTGGATTTGACGAGGCAGAGGGCCTTCGCATGGCTCCTGTTTTCCCATAAACATCAGGCTTGAAGCATTTGCCTTAAAATAGACACTTGGAAATAAGGTGGTAGGATGAAGATAATTCCTGGAGGCGTGACAGCACCTATGGGCTTTCGGGCGGCAGGACTTCACGTTGGAATAAGAAGAAATAAACTGAAAAAGGATATGGCGCTTCTTGTAAGTGATGTCCCGGCTCATGTGGCAGGAGCATTTACACAGAACATGGTCCAGGCGGCCCCGGTCATATATGACAGGCGGCTTTGTCAGAATGTGGGAATGTGTCAGGCACTGGTGGTAAACAGCGGCGTGGCAAATACCTGCACCGGAGAGCAGGGAATCCATGATGCAGAGGCCATGGCGGTTCATGTAGGTAAGAGCCTTGGCATAGATCCGGCCATGGTTGCGGTGGCTTCCACCGGAGTCATAGGAATGAGACTTCCGATGGATGTCATACAGAGCGGTATAGATATGCTGGTGCCGGAGCTTTCATATTCTATAGATGCCGGAGTGGATGCCGCGGAGGCGATCAAGACGACTGATATCTATAAGAAGGAGATAGCCGTAACTTTAGAGATCAAGGGGCAGCAGGTCACCATCGGAGGCATGTGTAAGGGATCAGGAATGATAAACCCTAACCTGGGAACCGTACTCAGCTTCATCACAACGGATCTGAATATCAGTTCAGAGCTGCTTGACAAGGTGTTGAAGGCTGATGTGGTGGATACATACAACATGGTGTCTGTTGACGGTGATATGTCCACCAACGACACCGTCATGATATTTGCAAATGGAATGGCGGGCAACGAGGAACTGCTGGAGACCGATGACGACTTTCCTGCATTTGTCGAGGCCATAAGATATATCAACCGTGCATTTGTCAGGGCGATTGCCTCGGACGGCGAGGGCGCTACCAAGATGTTTCAGGTGGATGTGTCGGGCATGCCGGATAAGGACACTGCAAGACATTTGGCAAAGGCGATAGTAGCCTCCAATCTTGTAAAGTGCGCCATGTACGGAGCTGATGCCAACTGGGGCAGAATAGTGTGCGCCATGGGACAGAGCGGAGTTAAGTTTGATCCGTACAGGGTGGATATAGAGATAGCCAGTGTGGCAGGACATCTTGAGATCGTAAAGCATGGAGTGACAACTGATTACGATGAGAAGGAAGCCAGCCACATACTCTCAGAGAAGCAGATAAAGCTCAAGGCACATATGAATATGGGGGATGAGACGGCCACAGCATGGGGCTGCGATCTCACATATGACTATATCAAGATAAATGCGGATTATAGAAAGTAAAGTCCAGAGAGATAAGCAAACAGGTTATAAGATAAAACATATTGCGTAAATCTAAAAATAGACTGTAGTCAATAAAACAAATAAGACTAAATGGAGACGATGTGTTGATCGTTGACATTGATCAGGCTAGAAGATAAAGTTGAAGGCAAAAGACAGATAAACCTAAGATAGATAAAACGAAGATATATAAAGAAGAAAGAAGGACAGAAAAATGGTTATAGGTGATTACACAGTAGATCAGGTAATTGAGAAGGCACAGACACTGATAGAGGCTATGCCATATATCAAGAAATTCCAGGGTAAGACAGTGGTTGTCAAGTACGGCGGAAGCGCCATGCTTGACGAGAATCTCAAGTACAACGTTATCAAGGATGTTGCCATGTTAAAGCTTGTTGGAATGAAGCCAGTCATCGTACACGGCGGTGGCAAGGAGATCAGCAAATGGGTTGAGAAGGTCGGCAAGGAGGCAGAATTTATCAATGGTCTCCGTGTTACAGATGCAGAGACAATGGAGATCGCAGAGATGGTCCTCGGCAAGGTCAACAAGAGCCTTGTAAGTCTCATGCAGAAGATCGGACTTAAAGCTGTTGGAATCAGCGGCAAGGATGGGGGTATGTTCACAGTCAAGAAGAAGTTCCCGGGTGGCAAGGATATAGGTTATGTGGGAGAGATAACAAAGGTTGACACATCCATCCTCACATCACTCATCGAGGATGATTTCATCCCTGTTATAGCACCTATAGGTGTGGATGAGAATTACGAGGATTACAACATCAATGCTGACGACGCTGCATGTGCAGTTGCGACAGCTCTTGAGGCTGAGAAGCTTGTATTCCTCACAGATATCGAGGGAGTATTTATTGATCCAACAGACAAGTCAACACTTATCTCAGAGATGGATATACATGAGGCAAAGGACATCATAGAGAAGGGCGTTGTCGGTGGCGGTATGCTTCCAAAGCTTAACAACTGTATCGCAGCCATGGAGAACGGAGTTTCAAGAGTGCATATCCTTGACGGACGTCTTCAGCACTGCCTGCTTCTTGAGTTCTTCACCCAGAAGGGTATCGGAACTGCTATCCTCAAGGAGCCTTTATTCTAGGATGCAGGGCAGAATATAACAAAGCTTCAAATAATAAAATAGTAAATTATAAAACAGTATATATGACCATGGTGGACAGCTATCTATAGGGATGGAAGAGCACCGGGCATATATGCTGTTTTTTTATGTCTGATCTGAATCGGGGAGTTTATAAAAATGTTACATTTTTATGTATTGTAAAAAGTATCAATGAATAAGGGATAAAAGGGCTCTTTTGTGAAAAAAGTAACAAAAATGAAATAAAATAGAAATATATTGTTGTAAATTCAGAGGTGTTTAGATACAATAAACCTGTGTAATTCTGTGCTGACACAGGAGGTGTCACAC
>CAVCCL010000060.1:0-5815 GCA_963600665.1 Bifidobacterium catenulatum
ATGCTTGAGTTCGGTACAGATAAGCCTGACCTCAGAAACCCACTTAGAATAATAGATCTTACAGATTTCTTCCAGAGATGTACATTCAAGCCGTTCCACGGCAAGACAGTACGTGCTATCAATGTACACAAGAAGCTTTCAAAGGGACAGCATGAGAAGATGCTCAAGTTTGCACAGAGCATCGGCATGGGCGGCCTTGGATATCTGGAGATACTTGAGGATATGTCATACAAGGGACCTATCGACAAGTTCATTCCTGATGATATGAAGGGTGAGGTCGCAGAACTTGCAGGCCTTCAGCCTGGAGATACTATCTTCTTCATCGCAGACGTGGAGGAGCTTGCAGCGTCATTTGCAGGACAGATCAGAGTTGAACTTGGTAACAGACTTGATCTCAACGAGAAGAACGCATTCCGTTTCTGCTATATAAATGACTTCCCAATGTACGAGTACGACAAGGAGAGCAAGAAGATCATCTTCACACACAATCCGTTCTCAATGCCACAGGGCGGACTTGAGGCGTTAAATGAGAAGGATCCACTTGATATCCTGGCTTACCAGTACGATATCGTCTGCAACGGTATCGAGCTTTCATCAGGAGCCGTAAGAAACCACGACATGAAGATCATGGTTAAGGCATTTGAGATCGCAGGATACACAGAGGATGATCTGAAGGAGAAGTTCGGAGCACTCTACAATGCATTCCAGTTCGGAGCACCACCTCATGCAGGTATGGCTCCTGGTGTGGACAGAATGATCATGCTTCTCAGAAACGAGGAGAATATCAGAGAGATAATCCCATTCCCAATGAATGGAAATGCACAGGATCTTATGTGTGGAGCACCTGGCGAGGTTACAGAGCAGCAGCTCCGTGAGGTTCACATTAAGGTTAGACAGTAATTTATTAAGATATACGGACGGCACTGGCATATAATGTCAGTGCTGTTTTGTTATGAGGAGGTTTTATTATGGCGGGATATCTTATCAAGGATACGACCAGGCAGGAGAGGGAGCAGATAGTTGCCGACTCTCTGGGAAATATAGATGCTTACTGCGACGGATGCATGTGCGGCATCACAGAGATGTACCAGGATTATATTGATGGGAAGAAGGAACTCCGTGAGATCAATATGGAGTTCAATGCGAGATATGTCCGGGATGAGGATATGGATGGACGAAAGTGAGCAGATGGTGACAACTTTAATAATATGTATGTGGCAGAGCTGGGGAAGCCATGTTAATATGAACATACAGTTAGTTGACTTACATTACATCAATAAATAAGAATTAAAAAGGGGAAATTTATATGGGGATACGAAAAGGAATATTTATAGGTGCTGCGGTGCTTTCCATTATGGCGTGTACGGCCTGTGGAAATTCAGGTGGAAATGTTTCAGGAACAAATGGCGCAGAGGCCTCGACCGGTGTGGAAAGCGGAATAATAGAGCAGCCACAGGTCATGTATGATGGACACATCTATTATTACAATGCAACCGGAAGGGATGAGAAATTGCCGGAAGGATACGAGAGTGCGGGAACGATAGAAAAGGTCGACAGCAAGGACTATCCAACAGAGAATTTTGCGGCAGCAGGCGTGGATCTTGAAGTCGGGCAGGAAATATATATCAGCAAAGCAGATGGGAATGTCATTTATCTGAAATATGACAGTGGATATGCTAGATTTGAGAGAAGCCTGGAGGATGCTGCAGCGGAAGAACAGGATGAGACGAAGTCTGCAGAGAAAGTACGGGTCTGATGGCAGTATCATTTGACCGCAATAATATTATAAGATTGTTCAGTAAAAGGTGTATGTATTATGAAGATACTTGTATTATCGTGTAAAACAGGCGGAGGACATGACGCCGCAGGGCGGGCGATCGTCCAGCAGTTCACAGAGATGGGAGACGAGGCCTATCTGTTTGATTATCTTACCCTTGCGGGTAAAAAGGTGTCGGACAAGGTGGGGGGAAGCTATGTGGGACTTGTGAAGAGGGTTCCTCTTGTGTTTGGACTTTTGTATCGTCTGGGGGCTATAGTCAGCCGCATTGTCAGAAAATCACCTGTATATTACATGAATGGCCTTATGGCGCCGTACCTCGACAGATATCTTCAGGAGAACGAATTTGATGCGATAGTCATGCCGCATCTGTTCCCAGCGGAGACTATTACTTATATGAAGCGAAAAGGAATGAAGCTGCCGCTTACGGTGGCCGTGGCAACTGATTATACCTGTATCCCGTTCTGGGGTGAGACGGAGTGCGATTATTACGTTATCCCGTCAAAGCGGCATATAAAGAATTTTACGAGGGGACATATCACAAGGGAGCAGCTTCTGCCATTTGGAATACCGGTGTCGCCGGATATAACGAGGTATCACAACAGAACAGGGGCGCGCAGAAAGCTAGGAATAGACCATGATAAACCGATATATCTTGTGGTTGGAGGTAGTATGGGTGCCGGTCAGATGGAGACTCTGGTGAAGCTGCTGGTAAAGATGAAGATGGAGGACGATCAGGTCGTCGTCATCTGCGGATCAAATAAGAAGATAAGGAAGAAGATCGACAGGCATTATGGCGGCAGAGATGACGTGACAGTCATAGGCAGGACGGACAAAATGTCATATTATCTAAATGCCTGCGATGTTATATTTACAAAGCCGGGAGGACTGACTTCCACTGAGGCGGCGGTGGCAGAGATACCGATAGTTCACACTTCTCCTATACCGGGATGTGAGACGGCAAACCGCAAATACTTCAGGAAACATGGGATGAGCGTTTCGGGGGCGGAGAGTGTATCGCAGGTGGCGGCTGGAGTGAGACTTATGGAGCATCCCGAGGAGCTTCAGAAGATGCGGGAGAAACAGAGACTTCAGATCCCGAAGGATTCTGCCCGCCAGGTATGTGAGTTCATCAGAATGAAGGTAGACAGAGAAGGTTGAGGTATATGAGAGATTTAGTTCTTATGATATTGCTGACGCTGACCGGGTATCTGGCAGGCAGCGTGTTATTTGCCAAGATATTTGTCAGGGCATTTGGCCGTGGCGATGTGGAGGCTGAGAGCGATGACGGCAATCCGGGAACTGCAAATGCATATATGAATGGAGGCTTCTGGTGCGGAACCCTGGTTCTGCTGTGTGATCTGGGAAAAGGCATACTGCCGGTGGCGGTGTTCATACATTTGGTGGAAGAGCCGGGCTGGATGATAATTCCTGTTATGCTGGCACCGGTCATAGGTCATGCATTTTCCGTATTTGACAACTTCCATGGCGGAAAGTGTATTGCGGTGAGCTTTGGTGTATTGCTGGGATTATATCCGGATCTGCTGCCGGCGTTGATACTGGCATTCTTCTATATATTGTTCTCGGCGGTCAGGATAAAACCACACAGCAGGCGTACATTGGTCGCATATTTGTGTACAAGTATAGCATCGGTGTTCCTGGTGAAACAAAGGGCTGTCGTGGTGGCGGTGTGGCTCATATCTATGGTGGTTCAAAGAAAACATGTGTTGAAAAGTCTATGATGTTTGGACAAAATATCATGGACTTTTTTATTTGCCAAATGCATACTTGAATATAAAATGTGGTTTTGTTACACTTGTAAAATGCGCGTCAGAGGACCGGTAAAAATCTGAAAACAACATGAGGGAAGAAATATGAGTGGAAAGAGAGTCAGAAGAATTGTTCTCGTTATCATAAACTTAATATTAATACTAACGGCAGTTGTATTTTCATTGGAATACACGTCCTATCTCAGAAGACAGCAGATGCAGAATGGGCTGGATACATTCTGTGCCACCATCGATTCCATGAAACAGGTGTCGGACAATTATCTGAGGACCGAGCAGGGGTATGTTGAGGACTGGGCAAAGTATATTGACTATAGCCATATGACCATTGACGAGGCGCTCGATTACATAAGACATACGAACAATCAGAGCGACAGGTATGCCCATATAGTGGATATGGATACATTTGAGGCCTATTCCACATATGACAAAGCTGGAGATAACAGGATATCGTGTTATGAGAAGTTCCTTGGCTATGGGGATGACACCCGAAAGATATTTACTGAGAACATGGAGAACATGTTCAGTGGAAATGGGAACTTCAGTATCCTGGGAAAATACAGGACAGATGACACACAGGCAAATGTGGTGAGCGTTGGAACGAGAGTAACCATAATGACGGAGGACGGTCAGAGCAGGGATTACCTGCTGCTCAGGATAATACCGATAGAGAGCATCAGAAAGATATGGGTGTTCCCTGTGGAGTACATGTCAGCAGAGATCGGTATCATAACGAAGAGTGGTGATTATGTAGTTCCGTCGAAATCCATGAAATGCAGGACGTTTGCGGATCTCATAAGGGCATACAATTTTGAGGATAACTACAACAAGGTAGATGAACTTATAGCGAATCTGATAAAGACAGACAGCGGTGTGCTCAAGTATAAGGATTCAAAGGGCGTTGAGTGTTATTGGTACTACTCGGGTTTTGGCGGACAGACCGGAATAGATATTCTTGGGTATATTCCTGTCAGTGAGTTTGATGCACATAATACCAACTGGCTCATAATCGTAGTGATCTGTGGTGTGCTGTTCTTCCTGATATTGATAGATGGCGGATTCATATTGCTCATGAACAGGGAGCTTCGGAGGACTGCCAAGATGGCGGAGGAGGCAAGCAGGGCAAAGTCCATGTTCTTGTCCACAATGTCACATGACATAAGAACGCCTATGAACGGAATTATCGGAATGACCAACATTGCCAGGGATCACATAGATGAGACGGAGTATGCAAAGTCATGTATGGACAAGGTGCTGCTCGCCAGTGATCACCTACTCACTCTGGTAAATGACATACTGGACGTGTCAAAGGTCGAGAGCGGCAATATGGTGCTGACACCAGCGGTATTCTCTGTGGATAAGGCACTGGATAAGCTGGTGGATATCGTACATATACAGGCGCAGGAGAAAAAGCTCGAGCTCACTGTAGAAAGGGACATAGAGAACCCTTATCTCGTAGCAGATGAGCTGAGACTCAACCAGATATACATAAATATTTTGTCAAATGCCATAAAGTACACTCCGGAGGGCGGCTCGGTAAAGGTGTCACTCCGTGAGGAGCTGCAGCCTGATGGCAGAGCAAGGCTCATATATTGTGTTGCTGATACCGGAATAGGAATGTCAGAGGAGTTCCAGAAGAATATGTATCATATGTTCACAAGAGAGGTGGACAGCAAGATAGCAAAGACACAGGGAACCGGACTGGGGCTTGCCATAGTGAAACAGATGGTAGATCTCATGGGCGGAACGGTGACTTGCGAGAGTGAGCCGGATAAGGGAACCACATTCACGGTGGTGCTTGATATGGAACAGTCTGACAGACAGGAGTATGCGAAGGTCAACAGACTGGACGACTCTGCGGAGGATAATGATTTCTCAGGAATAAGAGTGCTTGCTGCGGAAGATAATGACCTGAACTGGGAGATAATACATCAGATGCTGAATGGACTGCACGTTCTGAGCGACAGGACTGTTGACGGAGAGAAGTGTGTACGTGCGATCGAGGAATCCGAGGATGGGGCGTATGATCTTATCCTTATGGATGTGCAGATGCCGGTGATGAATGGCCGGGATGCCGCCAGACAGATACGAAAGAGCGGCAGAGATTATGTTAGAAATATACCGATATATGCGATGACTGCGGATGCATTTGCAGAGGACGTACAGGCGTGCATTGACGCGGGGATGGACGGACATCTGTCAAAGCCTATAGATGTGAAGAAGATATGTGAAGTGCTGAGAACTATAAAGG
>CAVCCL010000061.1:0-4070 GCA_963600665.1 Bifidobacterium catenulatum
GAATGACTTCTCTACAACACCGCCACTCTTGATGTTCTTAAGCTTTGTTCTAACGAAAGCTGCACCCTTTCCTGGCTTAACGTGCTGGAACTCTATAATCTGATAAATATTTCCTTCGAATTCGATTGTAACGCCGTTTCTAAAATCGCCTGCTGAGATCATCTCTGCCATAACTATCTTATCCTCCTTAAAGATATAAACTTCTTGTCACATTTTATAATATATGAAATAAATTTTCAACTATTTTTTACCATACCATCAACCTTTATCAGGTAAGGCTCCGTTTCTGCGCTTTCTACTGTCGTATATACACAGCAATACGAACGCACATACTCCTACGGCACTCACGATGGCTCCCGGTATAAGACCCGCAGTATGATACCTGAGTTCTATATCGTGATAACCGGCTGAAACTTCCACTCCCATGTTGCCTTTTCCGAGCAGCAGCTTCTCAGCCTTCTTTCCATCGACATATATCGTGTATCCATCGCTATATGGGAAAGCCATGTATAACACACCATCCTTCTTGGCTGTCACATGTCCACGGAAGGAATTGCCTGAATAACCATCGCTTATAAGTGTCTCATCAGTTATGTATGGTTTAACCTTCTCAAAAAGCTCTGTGTTGAAGGTGTAAAGCTGTATGTGCTTCTCAGCCTTCTCTCCAACTGATGCACCTCCAAATACTGCGACTTTGACCTTCTGGCCTTTTTCTATGTGGCCTCCGTAGACGAGCTGGCTGGAACTATAATATGAGGACTGTGTAATCTGGTGTCCATCCACATAAACCATAACCGCCTGATCCCTGGTATCTTCACTATAAATATACAAATCCATATCCTTATCAGCAATGAAATCAATATGTACGCTTGCCGGATAAGTATTATTCTCACTCGTATATCTATATGTACCAATACCTGTTTTCTCAAACTCACCAAGATTGAATGACTCTTTAAGCACACTTCTATCAGGTTCTGAATAAATATTCAATGCACCTGTTAATACAGCATAATCACATTCTACATTGCTCCAAGGTAACACAGTCATGAGCTTCTCATCATTCGATAAAGATACTTCATCGCCAAATGCCAACTGTAAGAACTGCGACTGATTCTCTCCAACATCCGCATCTCCAGCCCACTGCATGAGTGATCTATCTGCCACAAATCCCATGCCTGCAAGTTCATCAGCTTCATAAAGATTATATGAATCTCCCTGTGCTATACTATGATATCCGCCATTTGTATTGATTCCATTTGTCAGCACATATCTCACATTGTACATCATAGCGGTAAGTGGAGTAGTACCATCATATACACACTCAACATTGTCATACCTCGAAAGGCCCATAGATGAATATGTATTGACCATATAGCCATTTATCATTGATGAATACCAGTTTACCTCAGAGGCCGGAGTGTAATCATCTATAACCATAGCCGTTTTTCTCGAAGCATCCGACGTATCCAATTCGTCATACACATCCTGCCATTCTGACAGCTTGATCTCCGAGAGCATATCATCATCCTGTACCTTATCCTTCATGGTATACACCGCACTTGAGCACATTCCCACTATCCACATAACAGACGTGATTCCGATTGCAGTCCTAACCTTGATGCTTTTCTTTGCGGACAACACCAGAACCATCATATATATAACCACAGCTCCAAGGTACATCGCATAGCATATCGGCTTCTGAAGCATGCTTCCATCGACCAATGAGATTCCAAGAAGTGCCAGCCCCACTACCCCGGCTATAACAATATATCTTATCCTCAGCTTATCCAAATTCACAAGTACGCTGTATGTCATGATCAGCATGACAAATGTAAGTATGATAGCAAAACGATTTCCCATGCCATGAGTCACGACACAGCCATGCAATATGTAATTTAGCGGAAGAAAATTTGCTGCCAACATAAACAACAGTGTTACACATGCATACTTTATCCTTTTTTTGTAACTGTTACATGCCGATAAAAAGAATATGCATACAGCCAATACAGCAAGTGCACCACAATAATTATTATTGTTATACAGATATCCCTTTGATATCTCCTTAAATGGGAAGAATGATACCACATAGCTGCCTATATCTCCCCACATCGCCAATGTATCTGAACCATTTATCTCAGAATGTCCGGCTCTCATGACACACAGCGCAGCAGGAATCAGAACTACTCCAGCCAGAATCACTGCAAGGATGGAATACTTCAACATTCTCAAGACAGCCAAGCCAAATTCCTTCAATGTATTCCTGTTCAAAAGTATAAAATATACCACAATGAACATACAGACATAAAAAGCATAATAGAAATTGACAATAAATGTCAGTGCAAGAAGTCCCACATACATTCTCCATCCTGTACATGCATTCACCTTCTCCACTCCTATGGCTATAAGCGGCATTAGAATCAATGCATCAAGCCATATAATGTTCTGTCCATATGCAACTATATATCCGCACAGTCCCCACGCCATAGAACAACAGAATCTTAACCAGTTTGACTGACATTTATTCTCTGTACCATCCTGTATTATGTCCGTATGTACAAAATAATACATAGCTGTCACCGGCAAAAGCGAGCATTTCAGAACAACTATTATGACCATTGACAATTCAACATATTTTGTTCCCAGTATAACTGCGATTATATTAAACGGACTCATGATATAATATAGCACATTGAGATACACATCTACTCCCATGCCGTGATTCCACATTATCCCACTGGTATCTCCACTGTGTATATATTCAAGAAATACTCTGAGCATGGTATTATACTGAACCCTGGCATCCTCCGTAAGAAAACATGCATTCCCAAAAGGATACGCCCGTCCAAGCATAAGGACAAGCAGATATATCCCAACAGATAATACAAAGGCACCTATATACCACCATATCTGCGTCTTCTTTCCCTTGTTATTCTCCATTATGCATCCTCCACACATGCTAAATCTCTATCAGCTTCTTCTCTGATCCGGTAAGATTCCTGTAACCATCATCAGTCACAACAACCAGATCCTCAATCCTGACACCAAACTGTCCAGGAATATAGATTCCCGGTTCAACTGTTATGACCATGCCAGGTTTCAATATGTCATCACACTTAGGTGAAAATCTCGGATTCTCGTGTATAAACAATCCCACCGAATGTCCAAGTCCATGTCCAAAGCAATCTCCATATCCGGCATCGGCTATTATACGTCTAGCAACAGCATCAACATCGTTACATCTGACTCCTGGTTTTATCATATTCATAGACTCCGTCTGAGCCTTGAGTACCGTATCATACACATATTTCATTGAATCGGATGCCTGCCCTATGGCTACGGTTCTGGTCATATCTGAACAATATCCCTCATATATACAGCCAAAATCCATAGTGAGGAAGTCACCCTTATTCAGAGTCTTATCCGTAGGAATAGCATGCGGCATGGATGAGTTCATTCCAGATGCAGCTATGGTGTCAAAACTCAAGCCTTCTGCACCATTTTTCTTCATATGATACTCCAATTCAAGCGCAACATCCTTCTCTGTAATGCCAGGTCTGAGATATTCCAATATATGTGAAAATGCCTTGTCTCCTATTGACTCCGCTGTATGGATATTCTCGATCTCCTCATCAGTTTTTATCTCTCTTAAGGAATCCAGCTTACCATCAAGGCTTATCCATTCCACACCGGATATTCCTGTCGAATATTCCGAATACTCTCTATAGCTGATGCTAAGATTCTCAAATCCAACTCTCAGATTCCCAGAATTTTTTCTCTGTCCATCAAGAATAGATGAAATACACGCAACATATCCTTTTCCAGCAATATCTGCACATTCATATCCTTCACACTCGCGCTGGACCTGCTCCGTATATCTTGAATCCGTTATGACTGTCTTACCTGATCCTGCCAGAACTATAACGCCCTCGCCGCGGTACGATGCTATATATCTCATGTTGTACCTATCCGTGATCAATATCGCATCAAGATTCATCTCATCTATTATCCTTCTGACCTTTTCATAAGCAATTGCTGTGTCCATAACCATCATCTCCCACTTTCTATATACG
>CAVCCL010000062.1:0-30863 GCA_963600665.1 Bifidobacterium catenulatum
CATTCTGGGCAAGTGTCTTGCTTACGACCTGTCCCTCCTGATATGCCACCTGATCCTTGAGCTTAAGCACCTCTGACTGTGCGATATTCTTCATGATTCCCATGTTCGTTACCTCCTGATATATTCTGATATGTTGTTCGCTTATAGTATTATTACCACTTTTTAGTATTTTAGTATGTTGAAAAATCAACGTACATATATCGTTGTAATTATTTATTATAAAATTTGTACGAATCAAAACAATCCGGCATGCACACATTACTATCAGAGCACATCTGATCAATAAAAATGCCCCAAATATGACAAAAAAAGCCATTTTTCTATTATAAGTATAGTTTTATCTTTTGTAAACCCAATACCATTCAGCTATTATTAATTAGTGAGGGTCACTACGTTTTTTTGGATTTAAAGGAGCTCTGATTATTATGATAGGTGAACAATTAAGAACACTGCGCACCGCGAACAAGATGACACAGAAAGAGCTTGCAGGGGAGTTATCAGTGGCATTTCAGACTATAAGCAATTGGGAGAACAATTCCATCGACCCGTCTGTGAGCATGATTCTCCGCATTGCTGAATATTTCAACTGCTCCACTGATTATCTTCTCAAAGGAGATGATTCAAGTGCCAAGTATATTGATACAACCCAGTTGACAGAACATCAGCACGCACAGCTTCTTGGGCTTGCAAAGGAATTCTCCAAACTGAACAGGAAATAAAACATAATTTTTATAATGTTCATATTACAGATACAGGGTATCACAACATTGTTGCGATACCCTGTTTTCTGTTTGTATTATTCCAGACCGTGATCTGTATATACTACAGGCTCATTCCGCCGTCAACCTTGATGACCTGTCCTGTTATGTATGATGCCTTGTCTGAAGCAAGGAATGCTGCTGTCTCAGCGATGTCTGATACCTCACCAAGTCTCTTGACTGTGATATGGTCAAGCATAGCCTCCTTTGCCTTGTCTGAGAGTGCGTCTGTCATGTCTGTCTTGATGAATCCAGGAGCGATGGCATTCGCTGTGATTCCACGGCTTCCAAGCTCCTTGGCTATAGACTTGGTTATACCTATAACACCAGCCTTGGATGCTGCGTAGTTCACCTGACCTGCATTTCCCTCAACGCCGACTACGGATGACATGTTGATGATACGTCCATACTTCTGCTTCATCATTGTTCTGTACACATGCTTGATACAGTTGAATGTACCCTTGAGGTTGATGTTGATAACATCGTCGAAATCAGCCTCCTTCATTCCAAGCACAAGATTGTCTCTTGTGATTCCCGCGTTGTTCACGAGAATATCTATTCTTCCATATGTAGCAACTGCGAACTTCATGAGAGCCTCAGCCTCAGCGAAATCTGCAACATTTGCCTTAAATGCAACTGCCTCTCCGCCTGCTGCCTTGATCTCCTCAACCAGGCTGTTTGCGCGCTCCTCTGAGCCGTTGAAGTTTACTACTACCTTTGCGCCGTATCCGGCAAATGTCTTTGCTATCTCACGTCCGATACCTCTTCCGGCACCTGTTACCACTGCTACCTTGTCCTTAAGCATTCAGTTCCTCCAATTTCGCTAAATCGTCTACAGTTGCAATATTTATACTCTTTACCTCTCTGTTGATCTTCTTCATGAAGCCTGTGAGAGTCTTGCCAGGGCCGACCTCGATAAATGTGTCAACACCGTCAGCTATCATGTTCTCTATTGTCTGCTGCCATCTTACTGATGAGTACACCTGTCTCTTCAGAAGCTCCTTAACCTTAGCTGCGTCTGTGATCTCCTCTGCGTCTGCATTGCAGTAATATGGAGCAAATCCCTCTGCAACATCAATGCCCTGAAGGAAGTCGTAAAGCTTCTCTCCTGCAGGAACAAGCATCTGTGAGTGGAAAGGACCACTTACGTTGAGTGGGATAACTCTCTTGGCTCCAGCCTCAGCAAGTGCTGCTGATGCAGCCTTAACAGCCTCTGCCTCACCTGATATAACGATCTGTCCAGGACAGTTGTAGTTGGCTATCTGAACCTTGCCAGGTGTGTTCTCACATATCTCAGCGATCTTGTCAGCGTCCATAGCTATAACTGCTGCCATTCCGCCCATTCCGAGAGGTACTTCGTTCTGCATGAGGATACCTCTTCTTCTTACTGTCTTGATGCCGTCAGCGAGAGTCATGGCTCCTGCTGCAACAAGTGCGCTATACTCACCGAGTGAGAGTCCTGCAAATACATCAGCCTTGAGGCCTGCGTTCTTCAGGTGCTCATATATGGCAACCTCTGCAGCAACCATGGCCGGCTGTGTGTACTCTGTCTTGTTGATGTCATCATTCTCCTCGAAACAGATCCTCTTGAGCTCTATATCCAGAACGTCATCTGCCTCGTCGAATACCTTCTTGCTGTCCTCAAAACTGTCATAAAAGTCCTTGGCCATCCCCACATACTGTGCGCCCTGACCTGGGAATATAACTGCTGTCTTACCCATTTCTTTTTTACCGCCTTTATTATATTTTGTAATTGATTTACATTCGTACATCATCATGATCTGCCTGTACTGGATTGCACCACTCATCTGTCATGTTACATCCAAAATCCAGGTCAGCCACTCCTTATTATAGAACAGGGCTCAGCAAATCGCAAGCAGAGATATCCGTGCGTTAATACACAGGATTGCTCAGCGCTTGGCGGTGTATTAACGCACAAAAAAAGCACATGCCATCAAGCCCCACGGCTCAAAGCATCTGCTGCAAATCAACTCTCATATAATATATATAACCTTGGATGGTCAGTCAGGACTCATGTCCTGGCTGGCTACCAAAGTTATGTCATGTCCGATACATGACAACTTTGAATAACAAATGTATTCAAAACAGTCCAATCTGTTCAGTTAGCAATATTACTCCTCAACACCCTTGCTCTTAAGGTAGTTAAGTACGTCCTCAAATGTAGCTACGTCATCGAGCTCCTCAGCAGGGATCTCAACATCGAACTCATCCTCAAGCTTCATAACAATCTCGTAAAGATCAAGTGAATCAACACCAAGATCATCCTTGAAGTTTGTGTCAAGCTTCATCTCGTCCTGTGAAACTCCTAACTGCTCCTCGAATATTGCCTTAACCTTATCAAACATGTTCTAATCCTCCTAAACTATAGTAAATGTTACCATTATCCTCACGGACGCTTATACTATAACCTAAGGCTACAGTAAAGTCAACACGAAGATTTTCATTGTTTTTTCGCTTATTTTTCAGCATCAGACTTGATCGCACCTGTCTCATATATGAACTTAACTGTGCTCTTTGTACCATCGATCGTACCTGTGAAGCTTGTGTAAGTTGTGTCGTCTGAGAAGAGTGCCTCTATATAATCAATGTCTGCCTGATAGTTGCCTGCAAACAGCTTTGTGATCTTCTTAATACCCTCTTCGTTGAACTGCTTCATTCCATCGCTGAGAGTCTTTGAACCTGTCACAAGCTCCTTTGCTCCGTCATCCAGAGTCTTGCTTCCGCTGTCAAGCTGTGCTGCTCCATTGCTGAGGGTCTTTGCTCCTTCTGCGATCTGGCCTGCGCTTGAATCAAGAGTTCCTGCTGCTGTCTTTAACTGGCTGCTTCCATTTGCCAGTGTTAAGCTTCCCTGATACAGTGTGTTCATATTTGTGGATATTGTAGCTGCTCCATCGCTGAGAGTCTTTGTACCCTTCTTGAGTGCTGCTGCACCACTTGAGAGATCTCCGGTTCCCTTTGCGATCGCCTTGACACCTGCATATGCGGAATCGATTCCTGTTGAAATGCTTGAAGCACCGTCACTGATGGTCTTGAGTCCTGTTGACAGCTCGCCCATCTTGGTATCCAGTGTCTCAGCACCCTGCTGTAATGCTGTTATCTGTGCTGTTGTCTCCTCTGAAGTCAAAGTAGCTGTGAGGGTCGTTCCTATCTGATCGATCGCATTGAGAGCACCCTTTGCCTTTGCAAGGCCTGTGTACTGTGCAAAATATGCATCGTATGTTCCATCGCCCTTTGCCGCATCCAGAGTAGTCTTACCTAATGCAAGTGCTCCTTCAAGCTGTGACATAGCTGCATCTATTCCGGCCTCACTTGTTATGGAACCGCCGAGCTGGCTGTAAACATTTGACTGAGCCTGGCTTACGATCTGTGATGGCATTCCTGTCAGCATGGTGATCAATGTGTTCACACCATTATTAAGCTCTGTTGCGCCCTTTGCAAGTGCCTGTGAACCTGCATATGCATTGCTTGCTCCTGATGCCAGTGAGCTTGCGCCCTTTGAAAGTCCAGGATTGCTGTCTGTTCCCTCAAAGCCTGCCTGAAGTTCCTTTGCACCACTGTTCAGCTTGTCAGCTCCGCTCTTGAGTGTGCCAACGCTTGTATCGACTGTCTTTGCTCCTGTTGCCAGTGTCTTGGCACCATCGTTGAGTGCTGAAGAACCATCCTTTATGGACTTGATTCCATCGTCCAGTGTTCCCATGGCTGTTGATATCTGTGAAGTACCTGCTGCAAGCTGGCTTGTGTAATTCTCAAGTGAAGCTGCACCGTCTGCCAGTGTGTCAGCACCCTTCTTCAGTGAGTAAGTACCATCCTTAAGGGTCTCCAGACCATTTGTGATCTTTCCTGAGCCCTCCTCGAGCTGATCTGCAGAATCACCGAGCTGATCTACGCTGTCTGTGAGTGAGCTCACATCTGCCTTATCCTTAACCTCGTCTATGGCATCCTCTGCGCTTGATCCAAGAAGGTCACTTGCGGCAACCGTCATGGTCATTGAGAGCTCGAAGTCTGTGACATCCGCTGTAACCTCAACATAATCAGGTACATCTATGTTATCAAGTGCTGTCTCTATCTTGCTGTCATTTATACCATCCTGTAAGCACTGCTTGAATCCAGGAACTGCATATCCGACTACGATCTGGTTGCTTCCCTCTGAGATGACCTTACCATTCTCAACCTGAACGTTAGAGAACTTATCTACAGGAAGGATCATTCCTGAGAGCATTACAAATGGTGAGATGACCTCTGTATTCTTGCTGTCCACTGTGACGGTCTTCTTGGTGTTATTGGTATAGTCAAATCTGATGGTGACCTTTCCACTCTTGCCTGCAAGCTCTGAAGGCTCTATCTCCTCGCCGTCCAGCTTATATGTTACCTTTACGTCAACAGGTAGCTCCTCATTTGACTTGCCCTGATAGTAGATATCTGAGCCATTTGCAGCCCATGTTATAGTGCCATCGCCGTTGTCCTTGTATTCCTCATAGCCCTTCACGTTCTGGATGTCTGTGAGGTTTGTCTTGTCGTTGAGTCCCTCTGCACCGTCTGAGTTCTTCAGCCATGTGCTGACTGTAACGTCATTTGCATTTCCATTTGCATCGGCAAGGACATATACGGTCTCTTCCTTGTCTGCATCAGATGCGCCATCCTTGGATATCTCAGATGTAAGTGCATCCTGAAGTGTGTCTGACTCGCTCTCGGTTGTAGCCTCGGCCTTGTCTGAGGATGAGCTGTCATTTGTATCTCCGCATCCTGTTGCCAGTGATGCCATCATAACTGCTGATAATGCAACGCATATATATTTCTTCCATTTGATCATATTATTACCTCTTTTCATAGATTACAAAAGTTCCGTAGTTACATCTATTACAACTGCTATGCCTGAGTGGCTGCAGTGTCCTCATCGCTATCCTTCGCTGATGGTCCGTCCATCAGGTTCTTCCTGTATCTGAACATGATGATCTTATCGAAGAGCATCAGTGCTGATGGAAGCATCAGGATAACTGCACACATACTTATGAGCGCTCCACGAGCCATAAGTGTACACAGCGCGCTGATCATATCTATATCTGAGTAAAGACCTACGCCAAATGTTGCAGCGAAGAATGAAAGTGCGCTGACAACTATGGACTGTACTGACTCCTGGCATGCTGTTGCCACGGCGTCAAACTTTCTGTATCCGCTCAGTCTGTTTCTCTTGTACTTCGTTGTCATCAGTATGGCGTAATCAACCGTCGCACCGAGCTGGATAGTACCGATAACGATTGAAGCTATGAACGGTATCTCTGTTCCGGTGAAGCATGGGATACCCATGTTAATGAATATCGCAAACTCTATGACTGCCACAAGTACGATTGGCAGTGATATTGAACCGAATACACAGAGGATGATGATGAATATCGCTCCGATGGATACTGTACTTACAGATGCGAAATCCTTATCTGTTATAGTGATAAGATCCTTTGTACAAGGAGCCTCACCAACCAGCATGTTCTTCTCGTTGTATGAGTCGATTGTATTCTCGATCTCTGTACACTGATTGTTGACCTCATCTGAAGCAACCTCGTACTCTGATCCGACGAGTATCAACTGCCAGTCATCGCTCTTGAGCGCCTCTGTGACATCTGAAGGTATGAAGTCGGTTGGAATACCTGCGCCAATGATGCTGTCAAGTCCGAGACAGAACTTAACTCCATCGATGTTCTCTATATCTGACATCATGTTTCTTGTGTCCTTGTCACTCTGATCATTTGTGACAAGTATCATATGTGTTGAATTCATGTCAAATGCCTCAGCCAGCTCTGTGTTGGCCTGAACACTCTCCAGACTGTCTGGAAGTGATGAATCCAGCTTGTAATAAACCTTTGTATGATTGTATCCGTATATTGCAGGGATCAGGATGATCACGAACAATACAAGGAATACTTTGTAGTGCTTAGCTATGAACTTTCCTACTCCCTTGAACTCAGGAAGTATTACCTTATGTGTTGTCTTCTCTATCGCCTTGTCAAATACAAGGATGAGTGATGGAAGTATCGTTACACATGCGATAACTCCGAGTACGACACCCTTTGCCATGACGATACCAAGGTCAAGTCCAAGAGTAAAGCTCATGAAGCACAGTGCCACGAATCCGGCAACTGTTGTTATGGAGCTTCCCACAACTGATGATATTGTCTCTGCGATGGCGTGTGCCATAGCCTCTTTCTTATCCGTGTATTCCTTCTGCTGCGCCTTGTAGCTATGCCACAGGAATATGGAGTAATCCATTGTAACTCCGAGCTGAAGTACCGCAGCCAGCGCCTTTGTTATGTATGATACCTGACCCATGAAGATATTTGATCCAAGGTTGTACACGATCGCCATTCCTATACTTGTAAGGAAAAGTACCGGTATCATGATGGAATCCATGGTGATCGCCAGAATGATACTGCTCAGGATAACCGCTATAAGTACGTATATCGGTGTCTCCTTCTCTGACAGCTTCTTGGTATCTACAACGATTGCTGACATACCGGACAGGAAGCACTGCTTATTTGATATGCTTCTTATCTCCTCGATGGCATCCATTGTGCCGTCCGCCGATGTGGTATCATCAAATATGATGGCCATCATGGTGGCATTCTTTTCGTCATTGTTAAATGCATCGTACAGGCTTTCAGGAAGCATATCCTTTGGTACTGACAGGTCTGCAAAGCTGTCATACCATATAACCTTTGATACATGGTCTACTTTTTCAATCTTTGATTTCAGTGCGGATACATCTTTGTCTTCCATCCCCTCTACCACATACAGTGAGAAGGCTCCTGTACCGAACTGGTCAACCAGTATATCCTGACCTTCCATGGTCTCGATATCCTTCGGAAGATATGACAGAATATCGTAGTTTACCCTGGTCTTGATATAACCGTATGCCGCTGGTATGAGAAGAACTAAGCTGAGAATCAGTATTACGACCCTCGCACTTACTATCTTTTCTCCTAGTTTTAACATAGCCATAACATCTCCTTTTTCTATTCTGTGGTGGATTATACAACCTGATATTTCTTAAATAAACTACCCAAAATACGAAAACGTTTACATTTTGTTACAAATATGCTAATCTGTAACAAACGTTTGAACACATATTCAAAATTGATTATAAACAAATTATAAACTGAGGGAGGTTTGGGAAAGTGCCTAATCCAAACGAGGAAAAGACTGAAGATAAAATTATCAAAAGCTTCAAAAAGCTTGTAAACGAATATTCCTTTGATAAGATCACTGTCACGATGATCGCTGAAGACGTCGGAATATCAAGACCGATATTCTACAGATATTTTAAAGACAAATATGAGCTGATGGATTACATGCTCTACAATGAGGTGACCAAGGAACTGGAGGTACTGCTTGAGCACAACATGATCCTTGAGGCCATAAAATATCTCTTCACACACATTATTAATGAAGCGAAGCTTTACAGAAAGCTTTTTGAGACAACCGGGCAGAACAGCTTTGAGCAGGTCATGATCGAACAGTTCACCAGCTTCTTCAAGGAACACCTGAAGATATTTGACACGGATCAGATTCCTGACAACCCGATGCTGTCTCCTCTTATTATATGTAAGTATCTGGTAATGGGTCTCACCGTTGCCATCAAGGGATACCTGAACAGCCCGGAGATCACGAGCATCAACGTGGATCAGGCTGTGGAGGCTTATTACTTCCTGGTGTCGCACTCCATATTCGAACTTACCAAGGAGGATTTTCGGCCGAAGCTGTTTCAGGCGGTGGATCGAAATTACATTACGCTGCCTCCTAAGAATTGATTGACGGACGCCCATAGGTGCTGACGGGAGGTTGTGCCCATCCGGGAAAGCACAAAAAGCCTGCACGAGGGTGTTGAAAATCACGCTTGACTTCTTCCTGCCTTGGCATTTTCTATCTGCATGCGTCTTCGGCCTCGATAAGGGCGTTGAGGCCTGCGACTTAGCAAGAAAATGCCAAGACAGGAAGGTCTGCGCTACCGATTTTCAACACCCTCGTGCAGGCTTTTTATTATGCTTTCCCGGATGCAATCCACTTTTTCGTTAGCACCTATGGGCTGGTTTTTGTTTCATGATGCATTCTGATTTTACTATCACCAACTATATTGGCATATGAATGTCAATCTTTGAAAATCTAATTTACTGATTGCTGACATCTTTCTACCTAACATCAATTATCCACAAATTGTTCTGACTGTAATCTGGCTTGATATATTTCATTATTGAGGATGATCTCGTCGGCGGTGCATGGCATGTAGTTGTTGAGCATGCAGCCGGCGTTGTAGGCGCGGCCTTGGGTGGTCATAAATCTGTACACTTCGGGGCTGCTCTTGTGGATATGTCCGTAGAAGTGATATGCGCCCCTGTTCTTCTTGTTCCACTCGGCTATTGGGTAGTGGCACATTACTATCAGTTTGCCTCTGTCGCTCACATAGTCCATCTTCTGTATGTCGTCGAAGTAGGACTGTAGTTTTTCGCTTCCCATTATGACCTGATCGTGATTGCCGAGGATGAGGCGCTTATGTCCTTTTAGTCTTGCAAGGATCGGCTCGGGGTCCTTCAGTCTGAAACTGAAGTCCCCGAGAATGTATACTGTGTCTTTTTTTCCTACTCTGCTATTCCAGTTGTGTATCATTGCTTTGTTCATCTCTTCCACATCGGCAAATGGTCTGTTATCGAATTTTATTGCATTTGCATGTCCGAAATGAAGATCTGATGTGTAAAATATCATATTAATATCACCTCTCTTTTCTACAAAAGGCTGCTGCACTCCCCTACTTTATATCATTATAAAACCATCTTCTCAGCGTGCATATATCCCGTGGAATAGAATCCCTGTCTTCTGAGTCGTGGAGCTTTCTTACCCACGCATAATAGTCGTTTGCCAGCGGTGTGGTAAGGACTGATGTTCTCTTTATATGGCCGCTTCTTATCGCCTCGTGGGAGACGCTTCTCATAAGCTTCCAGAAGTTGTAATATGCAAGCTTGAGCTTTGTCATATATCCGGTGCTGTCCTCGATGACGAAGCCCTCTATCACTCTGCCGTTATACTCATAACCATCCTCCATGATCTCGTAGTACCAGTCATAGAACTCCTGCCAGGTTGCAAGCTCGCGTGCCTTCTCCTTCGGTGTCAGACCGAGCTGGTGCGCAGTATCGCACATCGCATCATAGTCATACTTTGCAAAGTTCATCTGATTGTATACTATATCCAGCAAATACAGGTTGCTCTCAGGGTACTCTATGATGTGCGGATCGTGCTTCATATCAACACACTCGAATACAAATGATACGTTGTTGTCCCTAGCAAGCTGCTTCATCTTATCTATATCCGCCGGCGACATCTTCTCATAGATCATGTCCTTAAGCCATCCAGCAAATGGCCCCTCCACCGACGACTTGCTTGCGATCAGCAGATCGTCATTGTACTCGTCGTAGCTCACGATCCCCAGGAATCCATTCTCCTTTACATAGGCTGTCACTGGAAACTGAAGCTTATGCTGCAACATATCAAACTTTGTCTCAGGGCGCTCATTGATGTTGAAGAACTTGTCGTATGCCCTTGCTGCAACTCTCCCCTTGAAAGTGTCTATGTACAGGCCTCTTGCCTTTGTGGTCTGCTCATTCCACACCTTGTCGTTGAATGCCGTTCTGGTGAAGTTGAACGAGGAAATATTCCCGAACGTCTTCTCCTGTATGTATCTGCTGGCCCTCAGGGATATGATTAGATCCGCCACCGAGCTTGTGGTCACGGTCTGCTCATTCTGAATCTCCGGCGCCTTGAATACATCATTGTGAACCTCGACCTCGTGGATACCGTCGCCGTCCACCTGAACACATCTGAGATCTCCGCCGTACTCGACTCTGCCCTCAAGATTGAACACCCTGTCGTTTACCCGTACAGGGAGCAGCTTGGTGTTCCTGTGTCCGTGGATCTGGTAGTAATTTGCCGGCATCCTCTCATAGAATGTCTCGGCTATCTTCTCGAAGTCGTTGTAGTTACCTACGCCGTGGATCATCTGATCCGTCGCCACAAATGTGAGATTGTCCGGCACAACGCTGAGTCCCGCATGTGTCACCAGATATACATTGTCGCCGTAACTGTAATATGCACACTGTCCAAACTTTCTGTAGAGCTTCCGTACCTCCTTCTTATCTATTCCGGAAGCGTTGAGGACCGGTCTTGTCACCAGCTCGAACTCCTTCGATCTGCCGGTGCAGTCATTTGCCCAGAGCCACAGCCACCTCTCGTGGTTGCCCTCCAGCATGAGAACATTCTTCCTGTCCCTGATGGATATCAGAAAATTGACGACCTCCGCATTCTCCACTCCTCTGTCAATGTAATCACCTGTGAATATATAGAACTCGTCATCCTTTATACCGCCGTTGTCATCCAGATACTTCATCAAAGCCGTATAACATCCGTGGATATCCCCAATGTGATGGATTCTCTTATACTGGGAGAAATCTCTCATCTTCAGCCAAATACTGTCAAGCTCATCCGGCTTTATGACCGTGATTCCCGAAGGTATCTTCTGTGTGGCAAACCGGGAGTACATCTTGTCAATAACATCATCCGGTACTCTCTTGAACTCCTCCCTTCCTGCATTTCTCTTCTTTACTTCATCTATCGGTATATCTGTAAAATCCACACAGTACATTCTGTATCTGTATGTATCACACATATTCTTATATCTGTTCATCTCCGAAGTCTTGGAATTTGTAGCATCGATAACTGTAAATTCACCCTTCTGCATACGGATCTCAAGAAGACTGAACAATGTCTTCCACACCGTACCATCGTTGCTCTGACTGATCCCTCTCGTGCCATCCACCTGCAGCACCGGACTCTGACACAGAAGTCTGATGTCATCCGCTGAAAGTGTATATGGCTTTAATCCATTCTGCTCGATCCAGGTAGACTTGCCACAACCGGCAGATCCCCTAAGCAAAAGCAATACTCTCATATTCTATCTGCCTCCTTCTACATTAACTGTGCTGATCTGTTTTTATTTAATATACATTATCCCTGCGTGTTATTCATCTAACCTGTGGTGTAAAAACTATGCGGGACTATATATGATGTGATGGAATCTCTTCGCAAGTCTCTCATGTTGTCACGGCAGCCACCCATGTCTCATACAAACACTAACTTTAACTCGTTGTCTACATAAATAGAAAACCTCCAGAAAAAGAAATATTCGTCTCTTTCTGGAGGTTATATATATCACTCATTTATCTTATTAAACTAGGGGGTATCTGATATTCACCATTATGCCCTGACAAGTATCATCGCACTCATCTTCGGAGCTTTGATCGTGAGTACGTTGTGCTCCACCATGAAATCCTGTGGCTCCAGTGTATAGCCCTCTTCATTTGTCAGCATGACTCTTCTGAGTATCGAGTGGTTGTACACACCTATCTGACGGATATGAAGCTTCAGATCTACATCTTCATAGTTGGTGTTCATGATGACGACCACCTGCTTGTTGTCAGTAAATCTTCCATAGCAGAGTATCTTGTGTCCGCCGTGGAGATATAATACAGAGCCCGACTTAAGCGCCTCGTAGGACTTGTGTATTCTTATCATGTCCTTGTGGAACTGTATCAGCTCCTTGTCCTCGTGTCCCCACGGGTAAGTCCTTCTGTTATCAGGGTCTGTCCATCCGCACACACCGGCCTCATCGCCATAGTATATGGTAGGAGCTCCCGGCCATGTCATCTGGAATACGACAGCCTGTCTGAATATACCCTTGTCCACGCCCTGATCGGCGGCGTCCGCTCCCATGGTATGAAGTCGTCCGACCTTTCTGTTGGTTCTCGTGAGGAATCTGGAATGGTCATGGTTTGACAACTCATTCATGGACACGTCTATCGATGGTCTCAGGAATCTGGACATATGGTAGTTCATCGCGCCCTTGAACGCATCGTAGTTACCCAGAAGGTCTCCGCGGAACTCATCGCTGTGCTTCTCAACACCGCAGAGGAACCATGTGATAGGCTCCATGAACGCATCGTAGTTCATGACTGTATCCCACTGGTCACCCTTCAGCCAGCTCTTCGGATCACCGTAGTGCTCTGCCAGAATGATGGCATTCGGATTGGCCTCTTTTACATTTCTCCTGAACTCACGCCAGAACTGGTGATTGTACTCAGGTGAATGTCCCAGATCCGCAGCCACGTCAAGTCTCCATCCATCCGCATTGTATGGAGGTGACACCCATTTTCTCGCTATCTTCATGATGTACTCAACCAGCTTCGGCGAATCCTCGTAGTTGAGCTTTGGCAGGGTGTCATGTCCCCACCAGCCATCATATGTCGTATTATACGGCCATGCATTGTCATTGTAGAACTTGAAGAAGGTGTTGTAAGGGCTGTCCTTCGATACAAATGCACCCTTCTCGTAACCCTCCTGATTCTCATATATACACTCTCTGTCCATCCATTTGTTGAATGAACCGCAGTGGTTGAACACGCCATCCAGGATGACCTTCATGCCACGCTTGTGTATCTCCTCAACCAGCTCGGCGAAGAGCTGATTGCTGGCCTCAAGATTCTTCTTATTTGTAACTCTGTTGATATATCTCGATGACTGCTTGTTCTCAAGGCATCCACCTGGAAGACAGTCACCCTCATCATCAACGATCCTTCCAAAATGAGGATCGACATAATCGTAGTCCTGTATATCGTACTTGTGGTTGGACGGCGATACGAATATAGGGTTCAGGTATATTACATCCACGCCCAGATCCTGCAGATAATCAAGCTTATCCATGACCCCCTGCAGATCTCCGCCGTAGAAACGTCCCACATCCATGGTGCTCGGTCTCTGATCCCAGTCATTCACCTGCACTGAACCGGTTCCTATATACGCGTACTCATTGTCCAGAACGTCGTTCGACGTATCTCCGTTGCAGAACCTGTCCACAAATATCTGATAGAATACTGCGCCCTTTGCCCACTCCGGCACCTTGAATCCCGGACATATCTCAAAGTCGTACTCTCTGTCGTTCTGCTTCGTAGGTCCCAGCTTGTCATAGAAGCACGTGACCTTTCCCGAATGTATCTCAAAATGATATCTTATGAATGGCAGACCTCCAGGTATCGTTGCTGTATAGAAATCAAATATCCTGTTGGAACTCTCCTTTGTCATCTGTACCTTTTCTTCATTATATATAAGAAATACTTCATCCACATTATCGGCCGTGGTCCTGAATCTTACCTTCACATCCTGATCCACATCCGGCTCCTGTGGACTTACATAATATTTACTTCCGTCCGCAAACAGTCCACCTTTATTTAGTACGGGCTTAACATTATATACATACTCATGTATCTTCTGCCCATTGGTCTTCTTTTCCACCATACAATAAAATCTCCCTTGCACATACACATACTCTTCTTATATTAATACTTTTCGGGAGATTAGGCAACAAAATAAAGCATATCTTAGCCACGAATATACGGCATGAATCCCCAGTATCAGACCGTCAGTTCTACTTTATCCGGATCATAATCCAGATTCAGATTGCGGCAAATGTCCTCCGCAATATAATTCTCGGTCTCGTGAGGGGAACAACCGTAAAACCTGCACACTGTACTGTATGGAACTTTTTCACACAGTTCTTTACTCGTATATGGAGTGATAAAATACAACATTCTGTAAATCAGTCCGACAAATCCCGCAGCATCCGCTTCCACTTCATCCGTCTTTTTCACTGCATTTTCCGCCAGTTTCCCATCTGCTTCCTCCAGTATGAAATCCATACACTCAACCGGCGTTTCCAACTGAAATCTGGAATACAGAGTGTCAAATGCTCTTGAACAGAAATCAGAACTCAGGAAGAAATCTGAGAACTGTTCCATGTCATACCCGTGTTTTGCCGCATATTCATAAAGTCTCTGCTGTGTCCTGCATATCTTATAATCAATACTATCCATGATCGTTTACCGCCACTTTTTCTATTTTTCTTTTGGGAACTTTCTTCCTTTTCCCCTTTGTCCATTATTTTCCTCGCTCACGCCTATGTACTGCCAGTAATTCCGGCACTGATCGATTCCAGCCTCCATCTCCACCTGTGTGAAGTGGCCATTTATCATACTGCAGAGCTTTGCAAAATACCTGTCCAGGTGCGGCGGCATCTGTGCATCCGAGCGACATAGAAAGATCGCGTCAAATGTTCTTCCGCCTGTATAAATCTCCTCCAACAATTTCAGATCCGGCATCACCACTTTTGACAGGGAGTCCTGCATTTTCTCTACCTTGTCAAATCCATGCAGCTCCAGCGACACCGGATTTGCGACCCAGTGGAAATTGACTCTATATTCTGAAAAAATACTCATCACCCAGTTTCTGCAGTTCAATGTATCTTTGCCGTCTAACAGATCGTGGTACATATCAAGGTTATACAAATTTAAATGCTCTCTTGTCGAAATATGAGAATGAATAAAATCATAAATGCGGACCTGACTGTTCGCTATCAGAACCGGGCAGTCCTCAGGCTGCACCTGCAGTATCCTTTCAAGCCGCATAAATTCTTCTCCCATAATACCCGCGGAGCGCGCCAGAACATTCTGCACGAGCTCTGTATAATTAGGAATTTTTCCATCCCCTGATTTTGCCTCATCGTCCCAGGCTCTATTTGCAGCTTTAAGGTAATGGTTTGCCCATATGAAACAGGATATGAATGTAGAACAGTCTATGTCCTCGGGGTAGTTTTTCAGCACTTCTACCGCCGCCCTTTGAAAATACGTGAAGTCTATTGACAAAATATTTTTACTCATTTGTTATTCTCCATATCCGGCATCAAAATCTGCAATCTCCTTTAAGACATCCTCCGTGCTGTCATCGCTCGCATCGTACCATTCCATCCTGTTAAAATACTTACCCAGCCAGCTATCATACAGGGCGTTAGTCGCAATCCCAACCTCACTGAAAGAGTCCTTTCCTTCACCGATGGTGAAAACAAGCGTACCCTTGTCCGCCGTCTGTTCCCTGAAGTTACACCCGGCAAATGTATCCCTCACGGTCTGATATACTGCATCCAGATCGTGCTCTCCCATACTCAGAACTTTGTCATCATCAATACCAACTGTGATTTTGTACAGATAATCCATAGCCGGTTTCCTCCCTATATTCACTTATATCAATCTATTTCTGTATACCCTCTACCGGACCGTGCAAAAGAGCTTGCATCAGTTGTTCTGGCTTTTTCAAAAATGTTTCTACATTCATATACAACACCTTATCTTCCGGCTCGTCTGCCTGGCTCGGATTAAAAACACTATCCCCGGTGTACAGAACAACCTTATTCAGTAACTCCGCACCCATATATTTATCAAATTCCCGGCAGAGTGTTCTGTCTGTAAGACGCTTTATCTGCCCTGCATCAGGCTTGTCCGCCAGCCATACTTCCGCAATACATGATGTACGATTTTTAAGGTCGGCAAAGCATAGATCAAATCCACCATCGCCTGTACTTGACTCATACTTAGATGCGATTATACCACGACCCATCTCCTTTGCCGTATGTTCTACCTGACATAGCACAATTTCTTTTAGATGTTGAGCATCATCTTTAACAATGCGCACGTCTTCCTGTACTTCTTCCTGGTTCAATACCCCGCCGCACTTCATATAATCCATGATCCCCCTTCCCAGGAGTTCATTGTATTCCCCGAAAGGAATGTATGTCGTGTCAACATAATGTGCCCTGTCGAACAACTCATCTTGTCTGACATTTCGGACTACCGACAGATCTTCCCCCGCAAGCACGATCTTCTTTCCCTCAGCGGCATAGTGATCCGCAAGCACACTCGAATAGAGGGTAAAATCCTTCACCTTTGTCGCTTCATCTATGAATACATACCTGTAACCCTGGTATGTATCTATCATCTCACGCATTTGCATGACAGTGCTTTCATCACAACAATGCAGAAACAGGCACTTGTCATAATCTCCGATGCGTTCTATCTCCTGCAACATCATCGTAGTTTTCCCTGTTCCCGCAGATCCATATAAGAAGTAGGTCTTCCTGTCGTTCGGCGAATCCACATAATCATGCAGTCCCCTGGCGATAAACCGCTCTTTGCTGATCCCCGCAAGCCCTTCCTCAACATGTATTTTCAGTGATTCCCCATTGTAGATCACCATCTCATAGCTTCCCACCATTCGTCTCTTCTCCTCAGCGATTTCCTTTCTTGCCTCGTCGGTCAGCCTGACCGCCCCTACATTTCATATTACCTTATCTGCCATATCGGCACAATTACCCTCGTAGTTTAATCCAAAATTCCACAAAAATAAAAGAGACAGTCACCGAACGACTGTCTCTTTTGGAGAAGGTATTTTGTTACTTATGGGGTGTAGCCAAAACTATATAATGTATTGGGGGTTACAAGTATTATTATATACAAATCCCGTCAAAAGTCTGCCCAAACATTTTTTTATTTGGCAATAGTCATTGTGCAATATCACAACGTATTTCCAGGATATTACCTGATTTTTACTTTTTATTGTTCACATTAGACAAAATACCGAATATTTTCTAAAATCCACGCTTCTTCAGATCACTCACGAGATCCACATAGAATTCCCTCACGTCAAAGGTATCTATATTTTCCCTGTTCAGATCTATCACGTCTCCGTGGGAGATTCCGCGCTTGCCCTGAGGCTTCAGATATATGAAGTTAGAGCCCCATTTGAAGGAGTCATATCCGACAAGTCCATCGTTCTCACCATCAAAATGCTTTACAAATGCGTTGGTGGTGTTGAGCGGGAAGCGTCCGCCGGAAGGCTTCTTCATACATGAACCCGTACTCTGTATGTATACACCCTGTGGATCAGGGAGCTCTCTGTTCAGTGCTTCACATGCAGATGCAGTGAGGTCAGTCACAGCCGCTATGAAGTCAGGATTGGTGTCGCCCAGCTTCTTAAGTGCGGAATTGTATGCATTTGCCACAGCCTGCTGCTGTTTCTCCGGTATCTTACCCAGAAGATAATCCGCAAATTCGCATCCCCTGTGCGGAGTGTTTATCGTTGTGAGCGATGCCACATAAGGCGCCATGCCGAGCTTTGATATGGCATATCTGCTGTCAAGACCTCCCTTGGAATGGGCTATGATGTTCACCTTGCCACATCCGGTCTCCTTCACTATCTGCTGTATCCTGTCTGCTATCTCCCGTCCGGAGTCAGCCACAGATGCGGCGGACTGATGGTTGCCGTAGAATATCGTAGCTCCATTTGCCTCAAGTGCCGCAGGGATCCTTCCCCAATAGTTCAGGTATCTGAAATCCCTGAAGAACACTCCGTGCACCATGAGAATTGGATATCTGGTGGCGCAAACCCGGTCAGCCTGTCTTGCCTTATCCTTTATAAGCTTCTCATTCTCCAGGACCGCCTCACCGGATGCCAGACTTATCAGCTTGCCAAGGACTATCAGATGTACCACCGGGATCCATCCGCACAGTATACCGATCACTCTCCACTTGATACCAAGCTGCCTGGATGACACATATATCCTTATTATTCCAACCCAGAATGTGACCGCCAGAACAGCCACCGCCGTGAGTATGTACAGAACCCAGTTCTTCCATGTCCATGCCGCAACATCTATCACATGCATCAGCATGAGTATCAGCAGGACCACAGACATGACCGTTGCCGCCAGGAAAGAATACAGATTCTCGCATCCCCTCTGACACCTTCTGATCCCCTTAGACTGTATATTCTTCAGACCGAGAAACGGCATCGCTGTCAGCAGTACATATACTACTATGAGCACCACAACTATCAGCGGCATGAGTGGTATATTCCACTCCGGACACCTTGCCAGCAGATATACATTTGCCAGCAGGAACGGTATCACCGCATTTATCCCTCTCTTTATTATCTTCATCCCTTGTTCTCCCTTCCGTCATATATCCAACATAAGCCAAATGCCCGCAAGAAAACTGCGGGCATCTGTATTGTCTTTATATATTACTGTTTGTCTGTCTGAGTCTCAGCTTTCTGCTCTGCAACAGCATTATCTGCTGCATTTACATCATCTGCTGTACTCTTCTCTGAATCATTGCTCTGAACATCTGCATCCTTAGCATCGCCTCTATCGAACAGTGCTTCAAACTCAGCTCCTGTTATTCTCTCCTTCTCAAGAAGAAGCTTTGCAGACTTGTGAAGAACATCCACATTCTGCTCCAGGATCTCATAAGCCTCCTTGTAACACTCGTCAACGATCCGCTTAACCTCCTCATCTATGGCAGCGGCTATCTTTTCGCTGTATGGCTTGGTATGTCCAAGATTCTTTCCGAGGAATACCTCCTCCTGATCATCGCTCTCATAGTTGATAAATCCAAGATTTTCGGACATTCCATACTTCGTAACCATGGATCTTGCATAACCACTGGCCATCTTGATATCCTGTGAAGCACCCGTGGTAAAATTGCCAAATATGATCTTCTCAGCAATTCTTCCGCCCATGCTTACTTTTATCTCGTTGAGCAAATGCTCTTTAGAAAGATATGCCTGATCACCCTGTGGAAGCGGCATGGTATATCCGCCAGCTCCAGTACCTGTAGGTATGATAGACACAATATGCACCGGGCCAACATATGGAAGGAGGTGGAACAGTATCGCATGTCCCGACTCGTGATATGCCGTGATTTTACGATCCTCCTCAGAGACCACATGACTTCTCTTCTCACCACCGACTCCAACCTTGATATATGATTTGTCGACATCTTCCTTATTGATATATTCCCTGCCGGCCTTCGCAGCAGAGATCGCAGCCTCATTCATCAGGTTCTCAAGATCAGCTCCCGAAAATCCGGCTGTTGTTCTGGAGATCTCATCGAGATCAACATCTTCTGCCAGAGGCTTGTTCGCAACATGAAGCTTGAGGATCTCCTCTCTGCCCTTGATATCAGGAGGATTGACAGATATCTTTCTGTCAAAACGTCCCGGACGGAGGATAGCTTTATCCAGTATGTCCACACGGTTGGTAGCTGCAAGAACTATGATTCCCTCATTTGCTCCGAATCCATCCATCTCTACAAGGAGCTGGTTCAGAGTCTGCTCACGCTCGTCATGTCCACCGCCAAGTCCTGTACCTCTCTGTCTGGCAACGGCATCGATCTCATCTATAAATACGATACATGGTGCGTTCTTCTTTGCCTGTGCAAAAAGATCTCTTACTCTCGCTGCACCGACACCGACGAACATCTCCACAAAGTCTGATCCTGAAATACTGAAGAACGGAACACCCGCCTCTCCTGCTATGGCCTTTGCCATGAGTGTCTTACCTGTTCCCGGAGGGCCGACAAGAAGAACTCCCTTCGGTATACGTGCACCGACCTTGACGAATCTGCCAGGGTTCTTGAGGAAGCATACTATCTCCTCGAGATCCTCTTTCTCTTCACTGAGACCGGCAACATCGTCAAATGTTATTTTCTTCTTTTTATTTTTCTTATCTTCCTTCTCTTTCTCATCAGGTTCTGTCATTTTTGCCCTGCTCTTGCCAAAGTTCATCATCTGGCCTCCACCGCCCTGTGATGATCTCACGAACAGCAGCATGACAAAGAACATTACGATCATGACAAGGACATACGGAATTATCACACTCCATATGCTCGTCTTCTCCACATCATTCAGACTGCATCTGGCAACGACCTTCTTATCGTCATCCGAGCTTACGGTCGCATTATACTTGTCCACACTTGCCTGATAGTCGTTGTATATCTTCACGACATCGTTGACATCTGTGGAATAAAATGCAAGAGTCTTTCCGTTGGTGAACTGCACCTGAACTATCGCCGTAGGAATCTCTGCATTTGGCTGTATCGACAATGCCAATATCTTGCCATCATCCAAATCCTCTGTCAGATCTGTGTAACTGTAAGTGGTGGTCACTTCAATCTTGTCGCTCTGCATCCATCTGTTTATGAGGATGAAAGCAACTATCAGGATCAACAGATAGATTATCATTCCATTCCTGAATTTTCTCTTATCCATATTTTCCATGTATATGCTCCTTAATCAATATATTACTGCTCTATGACACCTATATATGGAAGGTTTCTGTACTTCTGGGCACAGTCAAGGCCATATCCCACAACAAATCTGTCAGGGATCTCAAAACCTGTCATATACAGCTCAACCGGGATAACTCTTCTGTCCGGCTTGTCAAGCAGGGTCACAACCTCGAGGCTTGCAGGCTTTCTCTCGCCGAGAAGCTTCACAAGGTATGAAAGGGTTCTTCCAGAATCAAGAATGTCCTCCACAATGATTACATCCTTTCCCTCTATAGACTCATCAAGGTCCTTGTTCAGCTTGACAATACCTGATGATTTTGTTCCATCTCCATAGCTGCTGACAGACATAAAATCCATGGTAACCGGACTCTTCAGTCTCTTCGCAAGCTCACACATGAAGAATACGCTTCCTTTAAGGATTCCGATCAAATGTATTGTCTTTCCCTCATATGCCTTATCTATGGCTGCTGCCATCTCACTTATTCTGGTTTCCACCTCACTGCTGCTGAGCATAACACCAATCTGTTCTTTCAACTCTGTTTCCTCCTGTCAAAATTCAACTCTATTATCTTTTGTGTATCTTCTGTCACTTTATAATTCTCGCCGATCCTGAGTCCAACGGCCCACACGACCTCCTGTCCGGATGTCACAATCGGTATATGACACCTCTTATCCGCCGGTACCTTACAGTCAGTATACAGACGGTTGAGCTTCTTTCTTGAACCCGCAGAATTAACGACTATATAATCCCCGTTTTCAAATGTCCGCAACTGCAGACACTGTTTTATTTTACCATAATCAAGAAACTTCGTACACTCTTTTTTTGCAAGATCAAGGGCTTCAGGTCTGTCGTAGATCCTGACCGTGAGCCTACCCTCCTGCATCTCATACTCGCCATCACAGGCGATGTCTATGTCCACGCAGCCCGGCAGCCCGTCGTCCTGACAGCCATTTTCACCGGCACGGTTCTCACCACCGGCAAATACCAGTCTGCCGTATTCCAGCCACACCCTCGCACCGGCAGGAAGATTGATCCCCGCCCCGGTGTCAGCCGAGTACAGCTTCGTAACCTCCGACACATGGCTCATGCCGATATCCTTCAAGCCTCCGCACACCATTCCGATGAGCTTTCTTATGACAAGCTCCTGAACAAGCCTGTCCTGCTCCTTGAGAGCCGCCATGTCCAGCTCGTATCTCCGGTCAGTGCTGTCTCCGGTCCATCCGCAGCCGTCACTTCTGACATCGATACCCTGCTCCAGCAGGAAACCGTCAGCCAGCCCCGCCGCAAGCCGCTCATAATCAGCCGCCATCATGGCCATCTGGCAAATGTGCTCCGTGGCCTGTCCATTTATCTCATTCATAAGAGGAAGTATCTTGTGTCTTATCTTGTTCCTCGTGTAATCATCCTCATTGTTGGTGGCATCCGTACAGTATCTGATCCCCTGCCGGCCAAGGTATCCCTCTATGTGGCTTCTGTCCGTTCCTAGAAGTGGTCTCACTATGTGGTCTCTCACCGGGGCTATACCCTTTATGCCGCCCATTCCGGTTCCCCTCGCCATGTTGAACAGAACCGTCTCAGCCACATCGTTGCGGTTGTGGGCAACTGCGATCACACAGCCCTCATCCGCATACCTGTCACATATCCTGTCAAATACGTCATATCTGGCATGGCGTCCGGCCTCCTCAACTGTCTGTCCAGCCTGCTCCGCAAGCTTCCTGACATCGATCCTGTAAGAGTCGCATGTGACACCATATTCACCACACAAAACCTCAACGTAGCTCTGGTCACCATCCGCAGCCTCACCGCGTATCATGTGATTTATGTGTACAACGTGTATATCTATTCCCAGCTCCGCCCTGTGCCTTGCCAGCACCGTGAGCAGGCTCACCGAATCCGCGCCGCCGGACACACCGCACACGCAGTGCCTTACGCCGTCAAACATGTGGTATTTTCTTATATACTCAAGAACATTTTTTTCAAATACATCCATACATTTATCCTTCTGTAAATATCATAATTCCATATTATAGCATAGAGTTACTCAGGCTGCGCTACTTTTCTCAGATCCGGATATCACAGCCGCCATGACCGTCACGTCATCCCTGAGAGACACATCCCCCTGTCCTATCATGGCGCCCAGTATATCATCGACCATTCGTCTGCTGTCACCCACTCTTATTCCCTGAAGTACATCCTGCATGCGGTCTGACACATCCATATCCGAGAGCCCATCGCTCACCATGACCACGGCGTCCCCCGCCGCAAGCTCCACATCCGCCATGTCGCACTCGGCGTCATCCAGCACACCCACGGGAAGTGTCGTGCTCGTTATCTGACGGACCTCATTTCCATCATCGCCCGGGCGTATCACATAGGTCACCGACGCCCCCTGCTTAAAGCTCCTCATGGTGCCGTCGTACATGTCTATGACCACCATATCAAACGTCGTGAATATTCTGCCCTTATTTCTCCTGGACATACACCGATTGGCAAATGCAATGCTGTACTCCGGGTCAAATCCCGCCTCCAACAGCTCCTCCATGGTGTCCAGCATCATGCAGCTCTCACAGGAGGCCAGGCTTCCGCTTCCCATGCCGTCGGACAGCATCATCACGAGCCTGCCGTCCTCGTATTCCTTCACTGAGAAATTGTCACCCGACACCGGAGAGCCGTATTTCTTTATCCTTCTGACATGGTAACGCCCCTTGTAACGCGCCGCCTCCTCGTACACGGCCGATCTGTACTCATCGAAGAAAAGGCTCGGCGAATCCATGCCCGCCCTTATATTCTTCCTGAAGTATCCACTCAGTACATCAGCCACCTGCCTTGACAGCACCATGCCCTGACCTGACGTTTTTCCCGCCACATAGTATCGGCTCCTGTTGCCGCTGTCCATGGATGCCGTGACCCTGACCTCGTCCATTCCCAGCGATCTTATCTGCCCCAGCAGCTTTTCGTCAGATATCTCCCTCGCCTCACCTATCAGATCTATCTGTCTCCTGAAGCCGTCCACCAGCTCGCCGATCTGTCCCAGGCTTATCGCCGGCTCATCGCTCCCGGCAAATGTATAATCCAGCCGTCTGAACACATTTGCCATATCTTCTATCTTGCAGGCCGTGAGTCTGTTGATCTCCGCAGCGGCAGCCTGAAGGCACGCCGGATCTGCCTCCTCGTCCATAGCGCCCAGCAGGGCACCGGGTATACACGCGAACAATACGACCGGAACGGCGATATTTATATAGTAAAATGCGATCTCCCGCCCGGAGCCGTTCCACAGCACGGTTCCGTCCGCCACGGAAGCAAGGACGCATCCCAGAACATAGAACAGACTCGCAGAAATCTTTTTTCTCCCGGTGAGCGCCCTGCCTATGAGCATGACCAGAGTCACAAGGAGCATCCACATGAGCCACCTGCTGTCATTCAGCTTGACCGCCACGATGCTTCCCGCCACCGCCGCCATTCCGCATCCGTACACCGCTCCAGTTCTGTACACTGCGTACAATATCAGAACCAACGCCAGCATAAATGCCGGATTCACACCATATATATCCGCTCCCGGAACGACCCACAGAACGACCGCCGCCAGTGCCATGAGACTCACTATGCCCTGACTTATATTCCAGCTCTCATCCCGCTCCGCATATGCGGCATCCCCACAGATATATGTATATAGAAGACCAATTCCCGGCTTCAGTATCACACTGGCGCACAGGAATATCGCAGCCTCCACCACTCCATAAGCGGCAGCCATAAGCATGTTATCCGCATATACCACTATATTTCCCATAAGCACGGCAGCCGCCATGACGACGATCACCCTGACATACGCTTTGGAATTTCTGGAGTACACTATCTTCATAAGACACATCGCAAGACCCAGCAGCACCAGATATTTCTCAGTCACCATAACGCCGGAATACACAGGCCCCGGTATCATATACTCATCTGCATGCAACAACCCTGCTATGCCCATAGATCCGGCTGCGACTCCCGCCGCACACCCGATACAGGTTATCATATATCTCCCGCACACCGCACAGGCCGCCACATACACTGCCAGAACCACCGGGGCTATCCCCCAGACCATACACAGGCCACTGACCATACACAGAATAGTCACCGCCATCACTCCGACGAACCCATTTACCTTTTCTCTCATCAACATTTTCCCGCCTTCCTGTTCATAGTGACAAGAAGTATATCCGTCAAATGCGCAAAAAAATAGCGAATGCTGAAATCAGCATCCGCTATGTTCTGACTTTATTCCTCAGGCTTTACCACGATCTCGTCAGGATATATGAGACCGAGCTGTGATCTCGCCACATCCTCAACATACTCATCTGTCTGCATATATTTCTCACGCTCTTCAAGCTTCTTATAATCTTCCTTCGCACTGTCAAGCTGTTCCTGAAGCTCCGCCGCCTGAACCTGCAGGCTCTCCTTCTGTGCTTTCAGGCTCTGTGCCTTGTACAGTACAACCACTGCCAGCAATATCAGACAGCTCACAACCAGAACCATTCCAAGCTTCGTTGTGATCTTGTTATTCTTTTTTGACTTTGATCTGCCGACCGTCTTACTCATTAGAAACTCCCCATTCATTACTTTATTACTTGTCTTTTCTTGTAATAATATACAAAAAGTTCGTAGCCAAACGAACATATTGACATAATTTTACTATTTAAGACTAATTATGTCAACGCACTTTTTGCCGTCACATTTTCACATTTTTTGAATCTTGGTTTTTCTTACACAATATATGGTTTGCAATTTTCGAGGCAACCCAATTTATAGTAAAAAATACAAGTAAAAAACTTGAAAAAAATCCTAAAAAAATATATAACCTCAGATCTCCGTCACAGCATATGTAACTGACCGCCATAACAACTACACTTAATATCAACCAAAGCGTAATATCGCATATCCATGCCACCGCACGGCTGTTCCTGAAGAGCTTCGATATGAGCCAGAATAGTGATCCCAGCACACCTGAGCACGCTCCGGCTGCAACACATATCCCATATCCCCAGAGCTGTCCTGCCGCCATATCGCTCATCACTTAAACAACCCCTTTATAGAAAAAGCACCTTCCTTATCACCCGAATATATCATGGAGTTGATATTTCCTGTGAGGTCCAGTATTCCCTTGTCAAGGTCCAGATTTGTCGCCTGCATATTCTTGCCTATTATCTTGAGTTTTCCCTGCTCAGTCACCAGCAGAACCAGATCAGGATCTATGGATGTGACCTTGCTGATCCCTGTCATGGACAGACTGTTCCTGTTGTCCATGACCACCTTGTGGGTTTTTGCCTTATTAACTTCCCCCATGTTCAGAAACCTTCTCAAGCTATTTAATAAACTATATGAGCCCACAAAAAAAATATGCCGGAATACACTATGTATATTCCGGCATATTTTTACACATACTCAAACATATCCTTGGCATCTTCCTTTTTAGTGGAATCTGCAATCATTGTAACTCTGACCTTCACCGTCTTGTTGCCAAATGCTATCTCGATAACATCCCCAACCTTGACATCGGTTCCGGCCTTAGCCACCTTGTCGTTGACCATGACTCTTCCGGCATCACATGCCTCGTTCGCCACGGTTCTTCTCTTGATGATCCTGGATACCTTAAGGTATTTATCAAGTCTCATATCAAACCCTTAAAGATTAGTTGATTGAATCCTTTAATGCCTTTCCAGCCTTGAACTTAGGTGCCTTTGAAGCAGCGATTGTCATTGTCTCGCCAGTTCTTGGGTTTCTACCCTCTCTAGCTGGTCTCTCTGATACCTCGAATGTACCAAATCCAACTAACTGAATCTTCTCACCTTTCTTTAACTCATCTGCTACAACGTCTGTGAAAGCCTTTAATGCTGCCTCAGCGTCCTTCTTTGATAATTCTGTCTTCTCAGCGATTGCTGCAACTAATTCTGTCTTATTCATTAGATAATTCCTCCTTTAAAAAAATAAATGCCCTCCGTCATCCGCTTACGACCTGCGAAAGCAGAAAACTCCGAGCTCAACATGTATAGTTATACCTAAAATGGTTATATTTGTCAAGGAAAATAAGGGATTTCGAGGCCGAAACCCCTTGATTTTACTCACTTTTTGCCAAATTCTTGCATTACCGGCTAACCTTCCATCTGTTTGCCCAGAAATGCCGCCGCGATCACCGCTGCTTTTTGCTCTATCTCGCCTATTCTGTGTCCGCTGTCACGCACTATCACGATGACAGAGCCCACTGCATCGCCCTCTGATATGATGGTCTGCACCACCTGTCCATCGTAATCCATGTCGTCTGTGGTTATGTGTATGAACTTCGCATCTCCTTTGCGGGCAACTATCGCTTTCCTGTCGTTTATCACGCTCTCGAGCTCACTGTGGAGCTCCTTGCCCATCAGCTCCCTCTTCGGCATCCCCGCCACCGCTATGACTGAATCGCGGTCCGTGATTGCCACCGGAAGCCCCAGGCTCTGGGATATGGCCTCCACATACTGCTGTGCAAATGCAGTCAGGTCAGCCATGGGCGAATACTTCTTGAGAACTATCTCGCCCTCCTTGCCGGTAAATATCTCTAGCGGATCCCCCTCTCTTATCCTGAGGACCTTTCTTATCTCCTTTGGAACGACTATCCTTCCGAGATCGTCTATTCTTCTCACTATTCCTGTCGCCTTCATAAACAGTATCAACCCTCCATTGCATGTTAAATAATTGCTTTGGAGTTATTATGTGGAAAATGATCAAAATTATTCTTTCATCATCCCGGCCAGCGTCATCTTGAGATCCGCCGCACTGATCGGCTTCGCTATGTGTCCGTTCATGCCCGCCTCAAAGGCTTTCTTACGGTCTTCGTTGAACGCATTTGCGGTCATGGCGATTATAGGTATATCTGCAAGCCGTTTGTCGTCAAGCTTTCGTATGAGCATGGTCGCCTTGTATCCGTCCATGTTCGGCATCTGTATATCCATGAGAATGAGGTCATAATATCCAGGCTCCGCTTTCTCCAGCATATCTATACACTGGATTCCGTCTGCCGCGCGCTCCACATCCATGCCGGCACCGGTCAGTATGGTCATGGCTATCTCAGCATTCAGGTCATTGTCCTCCGCCAGAAGTATCCTCTTGCCCTCAAATGAATAATCTTCAGTGCATTTCGAGACCGCACCTATGTCAGTTATCTCCTCCGATATTCTGTGTGTAAGCGTCACGGTAAATGTGGTTCCCTTTCCGGTCTCACTCTGTACGTCTATATCTCCGCCCATGAGATCGACTATCTTCTTGACTATCGCCATGCCGAGTCCTGTTCCGAACTGTCCGCTCTCCGTAGATGTCTGCTCCCTGCTGAAATCCTCAAATATGTGCTCCAGGAAATCCTCTGACATTCCGATTCCCGTGTCGCTCACCACCGTGCGGATCTTCACATAGCCGTCCCTGTCGCATGGAAGCTCGTCTATATTCACGGTAACGCTGTCCCCCGGAAGAGAATATTTGTATGCGTTGTTGATGATGTTCATGAGTATCTCTTTCAGCTTCACAACATCACACAGAATGTTGTTGTGCTGGACATTCACATTCCATGTAAAGTCTATATTCTTCTCCTTCATCTGGCTCTCAAACAACCAGTACACGGAATCAAGATTTTTTATCGACACATCGCTCTCATCCAGCTCCGTCTTTCCACTCTCGATCCTCGCCATCTCAAGCACATTGTTGATGAGCGACAGCAGATAATCGCTGGACGACCTTATCTTGGTTATGTAATTACGGGCCTTGTCAGCGTCTGAAAGGTTATCGTTCAGAAGATCTGTGAAGCCTATTATCGCATTCATAGGGGTTCTTATGTCATGGGACATGGAGTTGAGGAACACCGTCTTGGCGTTGTTCGCCCTGTTCGCCATATCCAGAGCCTCCTCCAGCTCATGATTCGCCTTCTCTATGACCTCAAGCTTCTCAACCTTTCTGATATCCTCCATACAGAGCTCTATGTACACAAACATCGCTGCAAGAGTCAGTCCAACCAGGACATACGAGCCTCCTGCTATGATCTGAAGCGCCGAGCATATGAGCGCCGGGATAAGTGCTATCGTTATGATGACCGCAGATCTCTTCTCCCTTCTGGTGATGGAATATATGATCGCACTGACAAGTGTCACAAATACATAGGTATACGGAAGCGCAACCTGAAGTGCGAACAGCGATCCTCTCTGGTACATTCCTGTATCATCCACATAGAACAGCCAGCCGGTCCACCACGAAGCAACACAGAGCACAGTCATAAGAATAAGCGGAATACTTCCAAGCACCCTCACAAGCTTATTTTTTACAAAGAATGACTTCTGTATGCTCTCAAAGAAATAAAACCATTCATACGTCACAAATGTCTCAGCGATCATGAACGCACAGTTAAGCACGAAAACAACAGCAGGCGGCATAGTGACAAGGCCTGCATCAAGCATTCGTACCGGCATATTTATTATCTGGAAAACTATTACTCCGAACACAAAATGAGAGAACAACCTTATGATCTGATTATTTCTTTGATTTAGGCACCTCACACCTATATAGAGCATGATTATAAATATGGTGTATTCGCACACCATCGTCTGCAACTGCTGTGTCATATTTATCCCCCTTAGTGCAACACGCTGAATTCCCTTTTATGACATTTTCCCTTTATATTAATATAAGTATTATTTATTCCAAGGTCAATGTAATATTCTAAACCTGCGAAAAAAAGTCCTGTAAACACACTTCAGTCAGAACACGGATCGAAGTGTATGTTTGCAGGACCTTTTCTGTCATATAATTCAGTTAAATTCATTTGTTGCGGCCACGATCTCAGGTCTCGCAGCACTCAGGCACTCCAGCACCCTCGGAGAAAATGTTCCGCACTCCCCATCGTATATCATATTAAATGCCGTATCAATGTCATACGGGGCCTTGTACACTCTCGGGCTAACCAACGCATCGTACACATCCACCACAGAAACTATCTGGGCCCATATCGGAATATCCTCCCCCACAAGGCCGTCCGGGTAACCCTTTCCATCGTACCTCTCATGGTGATATCTGCATATATCCCTGCAATATCTGTAGAAATCGCTGTCCTCCTGCTTGAACCTCTCCAGAAGCTCACACCCGATCGTCGTGTGGGTCTTCATGGTCTCAAACTCCTCGGCGGTGAGCCGCCCCGGCTTCAGAAGTATCTTGTCAGGGATTCCTATCTTACCTATATCGTGAAGCGCAGATGCCTCCACCATAAGCTTTATGTCCTCCTCTGAGAATCCACATTCAGGATTCAGAAGCTTCCACTTCTCAAGTATGATCTTGCTGAAGCACTTTACACGCTGTATATGCTCTCCCGACTCAAGACTTCTGAACTCAACCACAGAACTGAGTGCATTTATGAGGAACTCGTTATTTCTCTCAAGCTTTCTCTGGAATTCAAGTACCTCTCTGGTCTTGTTCTCAAGTGCCTTCTCCATGTTGTTTCTCTGCTCATACAGCTCTATGATGTTATGCGCTCTTCTAAGTACAACTCCGCTGGCAAATGGCTTGTATATGATATCCGCCGCGCCGCACTCATACGCTTTCTCGTCACTCTCGGCTGTGGATTCCCCGGTTATAACTATAAATGGGATTCTAGTTATGGTGCCATTCTCCTTCATATGCTCAAGCACCTGTATACCGGACATGACCGGCATGATCAGATCCAGAAGAACCAGTGACAGCTCATCTCCATATCTGGCTATCATTCTCTCCGCCTCTGCGCCATCCGCCGCCTCGTATACTGTAAAATCTCCTTCTCTGCTGAATATCTCTTTCAGGATCTCCCTGTTGATCTCAGCATCGTCCACTATCAGAATCTTATTCATCCATAACCCTCACTTTATCAAAAAGAGCACAGCATAGAGGTCAGGCTATACGCCGGACCTCTATGCTGTGCTCTTTTGTCTATATCATCATCCGCTAAACGGACAAGGTTGACCTGTGCTGTGCTGTGCTGTGCTGTGCTGTGCTGTGCTGTGCTGTGCTGTGCTG
>CAVCCL010000063.1:0-11910 GCA_963600665.1 Bifidobacterium catenulatum
ACTATGACTGCAAGCACAGCATATATGGCTGTGTAGCCAAGTGACTGAAGAAAATTCTTTGACTTGAATATGCTTGCATAGTTCTTGAGTCCAACCAGCGCATTCCACCAGTGCTCTCCGCCTACGAAATATGAACCTCTCCACTCAGTGAAGGAGTAAACCACACCTTCGATAAATGGAACGATGATAACCAGCAGGAACAACACTATAGAAGGCAGAACCATAAACCAGAATTTTCTCTTGTAAAATCTTTTCATAGTTTTTCTCTCCTAATAAACTATAACTATTACTCCTTGATGCTGTCCTTCCATGTTGTCAGTGCGCTCTCAACGCCTGTTCTTATAGTGCTCTCATCCCATGGATCAGGATTTGTAAATAACTGCTCCTGGATAGTAGCACCTATTGTATTAGTTCCCCATGACTCTGGGAAAGCATCGAAATCGTTACCCATTACAAGGTCGTTGCTCATGTAGTATACAAGTGAATTGCTGAGTGGGTTCTCAAGCTGTACGCTCTCGTCAGCGTTGAATGGAACAAATGCAAACTTGTTTGTGATGTAATCTGTTCCTGTCTCTGATGTGTAGAGCCATACGAGGAAGTCCTCTGCTACCTTCTGCTCCTCCTCTGTTGCCTTCTTGTTAACTACATAATACTGTGAAACGAACTCAGGAATTGAGCTGTTCATCTTATCTACTGTAACTCCCTCTGCTGCGATATCGCTCTGCTCGAGGTTGACCTTCATTGGAAGCATTGTGAGTCTTGATGCCTTGTCTGCATCCACTCCTGCGATAGTTCCATATACCCAGTTACCCTGCTTGATGAACATTGCCTTACCCTCGGCAAATGTCTGAACTGCCTGATCGTAACCTGTTACTGTTGAGTTGATGTACTCTGATCCACGCTCAACCTTGCCGTTTGGTCCTGCTGTGTAGCTTGAAAGCAGATCAAGCTCCTGAACCATCTTTACAAGTGGCTCCTCAAGCTTATCAACATCTTCCTTTGTAGCTGCTGCTGTTGCGTTGTAGTTAGGGAATACTGCGTTAAGTGCGTAGTTTGTGTAGTGGTTTGCATATGTCCACTTCTCAGCACCTGCGATTGCAAATACTCCGTTCATGTTCTCTGTTGTGGCTGTCTTGGCTGTTGCTGTGGTATATGTGTTGCCTGAGAGTGTAACCTTCTCGCCGCCCTTGCCATTGATATAATCGTCAATGGCCTTGATCATTCCTGTGAACTCCTCGTAATTGGCACTTCTGTAATCAGTGACAAATGCGTCTGCGCTGTCAAGTCCGAATACATCACATATCATCTGTGTATCTGCGATAAGTCCGTATCCCTCTACGTTGTAAGGGATTCCGCAGCTTGCTCCGTTCTCGTCTGTGAGCTGCATGTTCTGTGGAATAGAATCGTAGATCGACTTGAGCTCCTCATTCTGTACTGATGTTGATGGAAGAACAAAGCCGCCCTCATTCCACTCTGTGAACTGTGACTGGTTTACTGCGTACAGTGTAGGATAGTTCTTGGAATTCATCTCTGATCTGAGTGTCTCCATGGTCTCCTGTGTACCACATGTATAAACCTTGACCTTAACTCCTGTCTCTGTCTCATACTCTTTGCACAGATCCTGGATGCTGTCTGCTATCTCAGACTTTGTGTTGTAAATATACAGATCGTAATCCTTCTTTGATGAACCACATCCTGTCATGGATGCCAGTCCAAGCATCATAGCTGCTGAAAGTGCACACGCTACAAATTTCTTTGCTCTCATAACCTTTTCTCCTTTTCTTGCTTTGAATTTTTCCCTCTTGTTAATTCTTGCTATCATTTATATTGTCCCGATAAAACATATTTCATAAGCGCTTGGATGAAACATGTTTCATTTGTTCTAAGATTATCATATGAAACATGTTTCGTCAATAGGGAATTTATAGAATTTTTAGATTTTTGCCGGGACTTAGCCCTGATAATGTGGGGGATGCCCTAAGCAATCATTCTCTAATTGAAAATTTCCATATTTAGCAGGAATTTGCCCAGAAAGTTTTCGCAAATCAAGGATTTCCAGATGGAAATATCACAAATTTGTATCTATTTATCATTTTCTCCGCCTAAAGATACAAGATTCTGGGATTTTGTATCTTTTTGACTTATTTCTTGCAAAAAGCGATAATTTTGTGCTCTTAGCAAGCTTCTTATGTTTTGTACCCGCATAAAAAAAGAAGTCCATGATTTTTGAGGGGCACCTCATTTTCTCTTCATGAACTTCTTTTCGTTATCGTACTATAAAGTTGTATCACCTTTTTCGACACTCACCGGAAGTAGTACAAGATTTCCGTCTATATGTGTGTTTCGCTCTTTTGCGCTGTCGATCTGATCTGCGGTTGCACTTTCAACCTGTCCTTCGGCATCATCTTCCTCCTCCGGTCCGTCGATCATCTCCATAAGCTGGCGTACTGCCTCCTGGGCGATCTCCTTGTACGGCTGGTGTATCGATGTGAGCTTTGTCGTGCTGGCGTTGGTTATGTATGTTCCATCGTATGCCACGATCGCCAGTTCCTCAGGGATCTTTTTTCCAATAGCAAGCGCAGCTTTAAGGAATGCTATCGCCGGCATATCCGCAGCACATATTCCGTCCACCTCAGGGTACTCTTCAAGTATGCATTTTGCCATCTCAAAATATCCCTGGAAATCAAAATCATTCCACTGGATAGGTACTCGTCTTGATTTTATTCCATGCTCGGCGAGAACTCTGTCAAGCTCCTCATGGCACTCAAATGACATGATATTCTTATTTCCCTTGATTCCCGATATATGGATGACATATTTGCAGCCACTGTTTATAAATTCCTGGGCAGCAAGCTGTCCGCCCATCTTGTGATCCGACACTACGACTGGGAATTTACCTCCGACATTGTAATCCAACATAACCATTGGTTTATCTATTTTCTGATATTCTTTTACAGAGCATGTTGTTGTTCCACAGATGATCCCATCCACGATGTTGGACTTTAACAGCTTGAAACACTCCTTCTCCCTCTGTTTATCATCGGATGTGGAGAAGAGCATAAATTTGTACTTTTTCTCATAAAGTATTTTCTCTATCTCCGATGCCAGTGATGAGAACCATGGGTGCTGGATATTTGGAACCAGCATCGCAATGGAGTTTGATCTGCCCTTGAACATGCCTCGCGCAAGCTCATTTGGAACATAATCCAGTTTCTTCATCGCATCTTCTATCTTCTTCTGAGTCTCAGGTTCAACATTTGCCGTGCCGTTTATGAGTCTTGACACCGTGCAGATGGCGACCCCCGCCTCCTTTGCAACGTCTCTTATACTTGCCATATATAAATATACTCTCCTTATGAATTTCAGACTGTAGTCCATGAAACTTGTTTCATAAGAAGAGTATACCATAATACTTTCTGTAATGTAAATTGTGTAATATGCCGATAATTAGCTCAAAAGCTCTTCTATCATGCCCCCGTCAAATGTCACGCTCTGTACATGATTTACCTCGATCTGATACAGCGCATGTGCAACTATGTGCTCTGCAGCCTGCTCTATATCTCTGATTCCGGTCACGCCATCGCACTTCTTAATAACAGCATCCACGCCGTCAGGAAGGATGATACACTCGCTCTTATCAAGTCCGATGCGCTTGAGCACCTTCGGCAGAACGAATTTGTTGAATATCTCCTTCTTCTCATCCGGGGTGTAATCCGGTATGTCTATAACAGCAAATCTCGACATGATCGGCTTGCTGATGTTCTCCTTGTCATTTGCCGTCGCTATAGGGTACACGCCATTTGTCGGGATCATGCACTCCATGTAGTTGTCGGTGAATCCCAGGTTGTCCAGGAGGGTCAGCAGTACGTCCGCAGGATTGCCGTTGCCCTTGCCGGAATTTGCCTTGTCCAGCTCGTTGATGATGAATACAAGGTTGGACTCGCCCGCCTGTGAAAATGCCTCCATGATGATTCCCGGCTTGGCATTGGAATATACTCTTGAACTTCCTGTAAGCTGCTCCGGATCGTTGATGGAACTCATGTCAAGGGTCGTCCAAGGAAGTCTCAGTATTCTCGCAACTGCATATGCTATCTGTGACTTTCCTGTTCCGGCAGGTCCGCAGAGCAGAAGTCCGTATGCAGGAAGTGTATGTGTACGGTTGATCTGGATGATGGTCTCGATGATCCTCTGCTTGACCTTCTCCATTCCGTAGAGTTCCTCGTCAAGTATCCTTCTGGCCTCTTCCGGATCTATCGCCTCAAAATAATTGCTCTTCCATCTGATGTTCATCGCCATGGAAAGTGCTCTCTGGGCGTGGCGTCTCTCCTCCGGGGATACCTCGCTGGATCTCGCAACCGCAAGATTTCTTCTAGCCCACAGCCTTATATTGTCAGGAAGGGTTCTTCCAGCGCAGTGCATGAAGTCAATGATGCTCTGCATGCTCGTGAGCTTCATGTCATCGCCCAGTGCCTCTTCCTCTTCTTCCTCCTCGGATTTCTCCTCCTCTGAAGGGGCATCGCTGGCAAGAAGTCTCTCTATCATGAACTGAAGGAATCCGTCATTTGCCGAGAGCTTTGAGCCGCCGCCAAACTCGGTCTCCCTTATCTTGTATACCGCATACCCCTCCGGTCTGTTCTCGCCAGACAGACGGACGTTGATGTGATTCTCGCCGAGCCATTTGAGAAGGCTTACAAATCTCGCATCTATCTTCAATATGTCGGCGGACTGAACTCCGTCCACCTCGTCAAATTCAAATGCTGTTCTCTTGATCGGATTGGTGAACTTTCCGCTGGAGTGGTGAGCCCACTTCCTGGTCGTGTTCTCAAGGATCATGATCGGCTTCTCCGCTGTTGCTGTAGACTCCGAAGACTGGAATGTCTCGTATGTAACTATGTTCTTATTCTTGTTGTCGCTTCCGCTGAAATCAAATACTGGCATGTTTTCCTCCCTTAATAATGCGCTTTCTCCTATTCAAACACCCGCATCCATCTTTCCCTCTTAAGCCTTGCCGTGAACAGGATTCCTCTGAAACAGAGCTCCACGCACATGGCGATCCATACACCGTAGAGTCCGACTCTCGGTGCAAGTATGGCTGCAAGTGGTATTCGCACGCACCACATGCTGGCAAAGTTCATGCAGCTCGGAACCAGAGTGTCCCCGGCTCCCCTGAGTGCTCCCGATGCAACTATGGATGCAGCGTAAAACGGCTCGGCAAATGCTTCTATCCTTAGCACTGCCGCACCTAGATTTCTTATCTCTTCATTCGGCGTCAGCACACCTATCATGGCCGGAGCTGCTATGTACATGAGAACTCCGCCGATGGTCATAACCGACACACCTAACCCCATTGTAATCCATGCCATCCTTCTGGACAACTGTTTTTGTCCGGCTCCCACACATTGTCCCACAAGCGTGGATGCCGCAGCCTGCACTCCGTACCCCGGCATGTAGCAGAAGCTCTCCGCAGTCACCGCAAATGAGTTGGCTGCTATGGCTATTGTTCCAAGGGGCGACACGATCTTTGTCGACATGACATACGCTGAGCACATGACCATCTGCTCAAGTCCCACAGGCGCTCCTATCTTTACTGCCCTGGCAAGGGTATCCCTGTGAAATCTCAAGTGCTCACCCTTTCTTAAGTGAAGTGTCCTGTTCTTCCAGAGAAGTGCAGTGACCATGATGGCACAGGTGACCGCCTCAGCCGTGATGGTTCCGAGCGCCGCACCCGCAACACCAAGGCCAAGTCCCGGCATGGTAAATGTAATGCTATTTATCTGTACACTCCTTGTCGGGAATATAAACAGCATATTGAAAAATACGTCCATCACACAGCACATGACATTCAATATGCCCGGAAGGCGCATATTTCCGGAACTCTGGTGCATACCACCCGCTATGCTGTTCATCTGCAGAGCGGGAAGCCCCAGCATATACACAAGGAAATACTGGCTTGCCATCTTCTGTATCGCAGCTTCACCGCCGAGCCATCTCGGAAGCGGCGTGCTTATTAGTGCTGCGATGAGTGCAAGCAATGCACTTATGCACAGCGCTATTATGAGTCCCTGCTTCATGATATTCCTGGCATTTTTCTCCTCACCGGCGCCAACGGCCTGGGCTATCTGCACAGTAAATCCTGTGGTCACTGCAACACACAAACCACCGAACAGCCATGTCGTAGACGATACAAGTCCAATCGCACCCGATGCATTTGCACCGAGCCGCCCCACCATGGATGCATCGATGTACTGCATGACAATGGAAGAGATCTGGGCAAGGATAGCCGGAATGCTGAGCCTGACCGTAAGTCCGATCTGCTGGGATGCGGTCATGGCCTTTCCTGATATCATGTCCTTCAGCAAGTTTTCACTGCTACTCATCTATATCTCCTTTTTATCAGCACTATCTTTCGATATCTGTCCTGAACATCCGCCTGCCAAATGTCCGTGTCCGCCATCACTGCTTACAGACTCCGCGCCAATCGTTTTCTTAAAATCACCGACTCCCTCGGCAAGTCTCTTCATGCCCTCTTCCACGGTCGACCTTGGACATGCGATGTTAAGTCTGATAAATGCCTTTCCGTTCTTGCCGTATGAAAGTCCCGGCGACATATAGAGTCCGGTGTTCTTCCTGATAAATGCTGAAAGCTGTTTTGCGTTGTCTGTTATCCGACTACAGTCAAGCCAGAGAAGGTACGTTGCCTCTGAGTACACCACCTTCATGCCAGGGATGTTCTCAGATACAAACTTTCTCACATACTGCTTGTTATCGTACAGATACTGTCTGAGACTGTCCAGCCACTCGCCGCCATTTGTAAATGCTGCTATAGCTGCGTCCACCGCAAATACATTTGGCTCGGCTACCTCGTCTGTGTTCAGGCCTCTCCACATCTTATGTCTCAGGAATTTATTTGGAACCACAATGGCTGCAGTCTGGATTCCTGCGATATTGAAGGTCTTTGTCGGAGCAATACAGGTCACGCTTATGTCCCTGCATGTGTCAGATGCCGTGGCAAATGGCACATACTCCTTTCCCGGATCGGTGAGATCACAGTGTATCTCATCCGAGATGACCGTCACGCCGTACTTTGCGCAGAGCTCTCCCACATGGGCAAGAGTCTCCTTATCCCAGATCTTTCCTGCCGGATTCTGTGGATTGCAAAGTATCATGAGACTGGTCTGCGGATCTGCAAGCTTTGCCTCAAGGTCCTCGAAATCCATGGCATAGCCCTCACCGTCATATTTCAGAGGACTCTCCAATATATTGCGCCCGTTGTTATATATTGAATTGAAGAAAATGTTGTAGACAGGAGTCTGCACTACTACATTCTCTGCGGGTGTGGTGAGCTTTCTTACCGCCGTTGATATAGCCGGGATAACCCCGGTACAGAACACAAGCCATTCCCTGTCGATTGCAAAGCCGTGCCTGCTGCCCCACCAGTTCACGTAGGCATCTGCCCACTCGTCCGGGATGATGGAGTATCCAAATATTCCGTGCTCCACCTTTGCTGCCAGTGCCTCCCTGATGCACGGCGCTGTCTGAAAGTCCATGTCTGCCACCCACATCGGCAGTTCATTTTCCGGCACATCCCATTTCAGGGAGCCGGTGCCGCGTCTGTCTATAACCTTATCGAAATCATATTTCATGTTTTGTCCCTCCATTTTGTGAAGAGATTCCGCGGCTGCTGTGGCAAGCGGCCGGCACATATAGAGTGCTCCATCACGTTCGTCTTCCCTCGCCTTGCTTTGCTTCTATCTGCACTGCGCTCTGCAAGCGATAAGGGCGTTGCTTGCGCCGCTCCGGCAAGAAGCAGCAAGACTCAGTCGACTTCACTACCGATTGAGCACTCTATATGTGCCAACTCGTTTCACCACAGCAACCGCGGAATCTCATTTACGTTATGATATACCTATTTAGTCCTGAACTATTATTTTTGTCTTTGATGGATCTATCTTGTCTTTTTCTATTATCAGGTTGTCGATGTGCTGGGCTTTGATGGTTCCTGATGTCGGGTTCATGACGCTGTCTATCTTGCTGCAGATGTCGGCGTCCACTGTTGAGTATTCGAAGGCAAGTGTTGTGTTGATGAGCTTGCAGTTCTTCATCACAAGGTTGTCGATGTAGCACATGCCCTGAAGGCTCTCGATGGTGCAGTTTATCAGGGTAAGGTTCTTTGCGTTCCAGCCAAGATATTCGCCTGATATGAATGAGTCATACACTGTCACGTTCTCAGTGTTCCAGAATGCGTCCTTTGACAGCAGGTTGGAGTTTCTTACCTCTACATTCTTGCATCCGTCAAATGAATAGTTTCCGTCAAGCTTCAGGTCTTCTATCTTCATATTATTGCTGTTCATGGCAAAATAGTCGCCCTTTGCTGTCACGTGATCTATTGTCACGTCATCGCAGCTCCACAGTGTCTCCTCCGCATGGGTAAATGTCACATCTGTGAGCTCCAGACCTTTACATCTGCGGAAGTTCTTTGGTGCCTGGATGAGTGCACGCCTCACCGCGATATTATCTGTGTACCAGACGCCGGCTCTCGCCATCTCAAACCAGTGGCAGTTCTCCGCAACGATGTTCTTGCTGTACCACAGAGGATATTTCCATTTGAACATACTGCCGTAGAGATTTATGTCGCGGCTCTCCTTAAGCGGAGACTCACCGTCGTCAAATATAGTGTCATATATATCAAGATTCTTTCCCATGAAAAGAGCTCTCTCACCTGTCAGGAACTCCTGTCTTATGATCTTCTTTTCTTCCTTCTTATCCATCTCGTTCATCTTCCTTTTGTATATTCTCTATTATATTATTGGTCTATTGTCACCGTGTTATTACACCTGCCAAATGTATGACTGTTCATAATCAGCAAATGTATCCATTTGGATTTGGAATAAATGAGTCTATGCCTCATCCACACGCTCATGTTTATACCATGTACGAACATGCTGCACAATGATTTATCCGCTGATATACCCGGCAAAATTCATTATTTTACATTCCCGAAGTCCCACACTTTGACAATTACATTTCGACCATTTTATATAACATTATCGTTCAAATGCCAGATTATGTCTAATGCCTATATTTTATAATGTATTATGCCTTTCAAGCATTCAGTCGATATCTTTTAGTCACACGCACGTATTCCGGCATTTCCACACATAATACACGCAGCCAATCACATCCGCCAGCGCCCAGCCTATAGGAACCGATACCCATATTCCGGTGACGCCTATGAATGCGATCCGTGAGAGGGTGTACGCCAGAACTACTCTGGTTCCAAGGGATGCGACCGTAAGCACCACCGACATCCATGGCTTGTCTATAGCTCTGTAATATCCGTACAACATGAAGAGTATTCCTATTCCAATGTAGCATGCGCCCTCTATCTGCAGGTAATGCGCGCCAACCGATATCACATCCGCCTTGTCCGCTCCGACAAATATCGTCATGAGCTTATCTGCAAATGCAAATATGACTGAGCTTATAACCGCACAGAATACAGCCACCGTTATGAGGGAGCTCTTTATCCCTTTTTTTATACGGTCCGTCTTTCCAGCTCCGTAGTTTTGCGCCACATACGTTGAGAATGCATTTCCAAAATCCTGCACTGGCATGTATGCAAATGCATCTATCTTAACTGCCGCGGCAAATGCCGCCATGACCACCGTTCCAAATCCATTTACAATTCCCTGCACCATGAGGATTCCAAGATTCATGATGGACTGCTGCACACTTGTCATCACCGACTGGGAAAGTATGCCGGAGAGATTTTCCCTGTCCCACACACGGTCCGATTTGGCGGGTCTAAGCTCCGGGCACCTGACAAGTACATAAGCCGCCATGCCGATCGCCGACACATACTGGGCTATGACCGTAGCTGCTGCCGCTCCCCGGACGCCCCAGTGAAATGCAATGACAAATATCAGATCAAGCGCTATATTGAGCACAGCCGATATCGCCAAAAAGACCACCGGCAGGGTTGAATTGCCGATGGCTCGAAGTATATTTGCAAAGTAATTGTACAGGAACACAGCCAGTATTCCCGCATAGATAATATTCAGATAATCCTTCATGAGCGGTCTGACATCCACCGGAATGTTGAGCCATGTCAGGATCACATTCATGCCTGCCCACACTATGATATTTAACAGTATCGTTATTGCTATTATGAGCACAAATGACATATACACACTCTGACGCATTTTCCCGGACTCGCGCCTGCCATACTGTATGGATATGGCGGTTCCGCTTCCCATGCACAGTCCGATGATAATTGATGTCAGAAATGTCATAAGTGAGTACGATGAGCCAACCGCCGCCAGCGCGCCCTCACCGATATATCTTCCGACCACCCATGTGTCTGCTATGTTGTACATCTGCTGCAGGAGATTGCCCACCATCAGGGGTAATGCGAACAGCAGTATATTTACGGTTATTTTTCCATTTGTAAGATCTCTCTGCATTTTCTTTCCTCTATATTTACCGGTAATTTGCTATATTAACTGACTTATCCGCTTAAATTAGTGGATTCTCAGCCAGTCCACTTTATATTATAATCTACACATACAAGTCCGGCATGTAAATAGGGGCTCATGTCTGACATTTTTGGAGATAACATTTTAGGGGGTACATATGATTTTAACATCAGGGGATTCTATCAGTATTTTTTTCAGACTATTACCTTACACAACTTACATTATTCCTGTCGCAGCATTCATCATAGCTGTTGTCATCGGTCTTTCAATACGGGGTAAGGCGTGCAGGATCGAGCGAGACTATACCAGAACGTCCGCCGACATCACATCCGTCCGGAGAGTCAGCAAAAGAACTCATATCAACTATGAATACCGCGACCAGTCCGGAATATTGCACAATGGTTTCTTTTCCGTCCACGGCGTGACAAACTACAGCTCCATGTCGTCAATCACAATATATTACAACCCGGATAATCCATCCGTATCTTACCCAGACAAGACTTTGAACACTGACAAAAATGCCCCATTTATCTATGGGGGTGCTGTCCTGCTTGGAACACTGGTATTTTTATGGAGAAGGCGCTGATTTCTCAGCGTCTTCTTTTTATTACACCCTGATGAGATCCTTTGCCACCTCACCAGCTATGATAAGTCCTGCGACTGATGGCACAAATGCCACACTACCCGGAATATCTCTACGCTCTGTACATTTATGGGCTGCTCCCGGAGGACAGATGCAGTGATTTCTGCAGCTTATCGACATATCCTCGATCGGTCTTGTCGGGATCTCCTCCGAATATACGACCTTGAGTTTCTTAACGCCCCTCTTCTTCAGCTCTCTTCTCATAACCTTCGCAAGAGGGCACACCTTTGTCTTGTATATGTCAGCGACCTTGAACTGGCTTCCGTCAAGCTTATTTCCCGCGCCCATGCTGCTGATGATAGGGATATTCTTCTCCTTGCACTTCATGACCAGTGCGATCTTGGCCGTCACGGTGTCCACCGCATCTACCACGTAATCGTAGCTGTCCCAAGGGAAGTCATCCGCATTCTCTGGAAGGAAGAAACATTTGTGTACCTCGACCTCCACCTTCGGATTGATGTCAAGCATTCTGTCCCTCATCACCTCGGCCTTGTATTTTCCGACCGTGCTCCTTGTCGCTATGATCTGTCTGTTGAGATTTGTCAGGCACACCTTGTCGTCATCTATCAGGTCAAATGCTCCGACTCCGCTTCTAACCAGCGCCTCACATACATAGCCGCCAACTCCGCCTATTCCAAATACCGCTACTTTAGAGCCTGCCAGCTTGTCCATGGCTTCCTTGCCAAATAGCAGCTCTGTTCTCGAAAACTGTGTTAACATCTTTTATTCTCCTACTATAATATATATCCAATTTCAAACATGAACTTCACCCATGATATATCCTACTACAAC
>CAVCCL010000064.1:0-7353 GCA_963600665.1 Bifidobacterium catenulatum
TGCTGTGACGCCCGGAAGCACCTCCGAAGGGGTCTCTTCTGTTGTCGCTTCCTCAGTTGTCACTGCCTCGGTAGACGCTGAAGTCACAGACTGTATACTACCTGATGCATTGCTGGCAACTCTGGCCGTATCATTGGCCGATACTGAACTTCCTGCAGGCACCACTGCGTCAATGGCAAGCTGTACACTGCTGTCCGCCATCATCACTGCCTGACTCTTGTTGATAGTCACACTATCATTCGCATATAATTCATCCGCAAGCGGGTCAGCCTTCTCTCCAAAACTTATGACAGCAAATACACAAAGTGCCATTACAACCACAAGTGCTGTCATCAAAATGTTATGTCTTAAATATTTATAACTGAGAACATTCCTTCTCATGTGATCTACAAATCTTCCAAACTTACTGCGTGATCTAGTCATTAATTTTTCCTCTTTTACCCTTAATTCAAGCTATATTTTATGTAGTGTTTCGTAATCTATTTTTTACAAAGTTGCTGTATTTGTTACATTTCTGTTAAATATAATACACTACACATGTGCATGTGTCAACTGATTCTGACAAAAAAATACCAATTTCTAGTGGTTTTACACAACTGTTTGTAACGACATGTTGTGTTTTGTAACATTTAACTTTTCTGCTGAAAAATGGACATTTTCGTGGTATCATATGACATCATACAGTCAACAAAGGAGTACATTATGAGACTTGATAAATTTCTAGTTGAAATGGGGATCGGCAGCCGCAGTCAGGTAAAGCAGTATGTGAAAAAAGGCACTGTCACCGTCAATGGTGCCCCGGTTAAATCCTCAGATGTAAAGATAGATGAGAACAACGATACTATAAAATATAATGGCAGGATTCTGAATTATTCCAGATACAGATATTTCCTCCTGAACAAACCTGCGGGGTGTGTAAGCGCCACCAAAGATAACGTGCATCAGACCGTTATCGATCTGCTAAAAGGAGAAAATACAAAAGACCTGTCACCCGTGGGACGGCTGGATATAGACACAGAAGGACTTCTACTTCTGACAAATGACGGAGCCCTGACCCATCATCTTCTGTCTCCTGCGCACCACATTCCCAAGACATACTACGCCGAGGTTGACGGATATGTAACAGATGATACCATAGACCAGTTTGCCACAGGCGTGGATATTGGAGATGACAAACCGACCCTGCCTGCGTCTCTGCGCATTTTATCTTCCGACAGCAACACCGCAAGATCCGAGATCGAGCTCACCATAACAGAGGGACGCTTCCATCAGGTCAAGAGAATGTTTGAGGCCGTTGGCATGAAGGTTACTTTCTTACGAAGAATTGCAATGGGTGATCTGAAGATAGACGAATCACTTCCAACCGGTGCCTACAGAAGTCTCACTGAAGAAGAGGTCAGCCTTCTCCGCTCAGATATACAGCAATAAAAAGAGAGAACAGGAAATCCTGTTCTCTCTTTGTCTCTATACTACTGACTTCTACTCTGTCACATATTTGTCAAGGCCATCTGCTATTCCCTTGGCGATCTTGTTCTGATAATCGTCTGTTACAAGAAGTGCCTCCTCAGATGCGGTAGTCATATAGCCAACTTCCACTATGGTTACCGGAACTGTACTCCAGTTGATTCCGCTCATGGTATCTGTCTCCCATATTCCATCGCTCTTTGCTCCTGTGGAAGCAAGCAGTCCTGATAAAACATCCGTGGCAAGACTCTTGCACTGATCATAGATAGCTGAATTATATGGATTAGATGACGTCTGACATACTGTCATCACGCCTGTTGCATTACCATCTGTCGATCCATTTGTATGGATCTTTATAACTGCATCTGCTTTAAGGTTGTTCGCATATTCTGCTCTTGTCGCATTACTTATATCAACATCATTCGATGTTCTGATCATCTTAACTGTATAGCCTCTGGATGTGAGCTCTGCCTCAAGCTTCTGTGCTATCTGAAGGTTCAGCTCATATTCCTTTATTCCAGTCGATACACCAGTGTTACCAACTGTCGCCTTTACCTTTGTCTCTGTAGCGGCAGGACCGATCGGCTCAGTCTCCTCGTTCGCATTCTGCTGGTGTCCGGCATCTATAACTATCATCTTGCCCTCACCAACATTGGATGTAGTTCCCTGTTCTGTGGATGCATCCGATGAATTCTCTGTTGTCGCCTCAGTCGATGCATCAGACTTGTCTCCTCCGCCTACGACCTCAAGGAGCTCTGAGAATATATAGTATTCTCCACCATCTATAGATACCTTGCTCCACTCATCGTTATAACCAATTCTGTCCAGTTCAACATCATTTGCAACTTCCTGATATATCTCTCCATCAGTTGATGGGCTCGTTCTGACATTCACATAGTCAAGAGTCTTTACTTTGTCATTACATATTGTAAAGCCATCCTTGTCCTTCTCCGGCTGTGCCTCAGTGGTTGCTTCCGTAGTCGCCACCGTCACTGCCTCTGTGGTCGCCTCTGTCTCCGTCGGATTGGCTGTGGTTGCATCGTCACCTTTGCTTCCGCATCCGGCAAATGCAAGCATGGATGCAAGTCCCAGGCAGAGCACTGCATATCTTAAATATTTCTTCTTCATGAGTATCCTCCGTAAGTGATTATTGAAGTTAAAAATACATCATCTTATTGTAACACAATCGTAATAACTGCACAAGTAAATTGCTCAAATACCTGATTTCACCATACTACATTCCAAATACTGCCCCACACAGCTTCTCAAGCTGGGCATAATCCTCTGCACTCCCAAGTTCCACCGCTGAGTGCATGGCAAGTATTGGTATTCCCATATCAACAGCCCTGACCGGCAGATATGATGAAGCTATAGGGCCAAGAGTCTGTCCTCCTGCCATACCCGATCTGTTCACCTGTCGCTGCACCTTTATATCCTGAGTTCTTGAAAGAGCCATGATGACCGCAGATGCCTCACTGTCAGACACGTATCTCTGACTTGCACTTGATTTGAGTGCCACTCCGCGCCCCATGACAATCTGATTTGTCGGATCACTCTTCTCCGGATAATTCGGATGGGTTGCATGGGCAACATCCAGAGACAACATGAATGCATCCTTCATAAGGCGGTTTTCTGCTCCGGCTTCAATATCCAGTCCATCCATGATCCGCTTTATTATCTCCGCCAGAAGCACTGAATCTGCTCCCTGCTTTGATCTGCTGCCTATCTCCTCATTGTCAAACAATGCTATAACATTTGTATTATTGCCATTTGTCTCTCTGCACATGGTATCAACAAGCGCTGACACGGAAGTTATATTGTCAAGCCTCGGAGAAGCTATCATATCCTTATCTGCCCCAACTATCTCCATTCCATCCATGTTATACAGGTACAGATCGTAATCAAGAATATCGTCCTTCAAAAGCCCAAGGTAATCTGCCACATACTGTAATATATCTTTGTCCTTCACCTTCTGACCATCCAGACCATATACAGGTATGAGCTCCTTCTGCACATTCATTTTCTCCCCGGGTGCATCCTTTCTCAGATGCGGCGCAAGACTTGGCACTATACACATGGCACGCTCTGAATCATACAGATACGTCTTCGGCCTGAACGGATCTGTGGTCTGCGCCATGACCTTGCCCGCGATCCCAAGCGGTCTGTCGAACCATGTCTCCTTGATAAGTCCGCCATACGGCTCTACATTCAGTGTCTGGTAACCGCTTCTGTTCATATCCGGCTGGGTCTTGATCTTGAGCATAGGAAAATCTGTATGTGCAAGGCCTATATTCAGCCTGCCGTACTCAGGCATCTCCCCTGCGGCAAATGCCACCATCATGGATGGGTATGGCTTCACATAATATCTTCCTCCGGCCGTGAGCTCCCAGCGCTCTCCCATGTCAAGCTCCATGTAACCATGATCCTGCAGCATGGCTTCGCATTCCTTCACTACATGAAACTGTGTGACACCGGCGTCAAGCAGTCTGCAAAGTGTATCTATCATAATAAATTAACCTCCTTATACTGGTCGATCAACAAACGCACGCCTCTGCGTTCTTCACAAAGATTTTAGTACAAATATGCTTCTTATACAATTCTTTTACTTCTTATTTTAACTTAAACCCAATGGCATATATTCAAGTTTTTTTATCACAATGCGAATCTTCTCTTGCCCTGTCCTCCAAAAGGCTGTATAATCGCCAATAGATACTTTAACGCTTTTATGCGTCAAACTGTTAAAGGAGAACGTAAAATGAATGATTTTTCAATAGGATTTATCGGTCTGGGACTTATCGGAGGATCTATTGCCAAATCCATCCACCGCATTTTCCCTGATTACAGAATAGTCGGCTTTGACAATAATCTGTCCACTCTCAAGGAGGCAGTCTCTGACGGAACGCTGACTGAATATACAGATGACATACACACAATAGCAGGATGTAACTATATCTTCCTGTGCGCACCGGTTCATTATAACATAGAATATCTGCGTCAGCTCAAACCTTTCCTTACAGACAGCACCATACTGACCGATGTTGGAAGTGTAAAGCTTGATATATATGAAGCTGTCCAGGACTTCGGACTTGCCAGGTATTTTGTCGGCGGACACCCTATGGTCGGCTCTGAGAGATCCGGCTACGAGGCGGCAACCGACAGGCTCATAGAGAACGCCTATTACTTCATCACACCTGCTGACGGGGTTCTGCCGGGCAAGACTGAGGAGTTCTCCACATTTATCGGAGATCTGGGCGCAATTCCGATCACTTACTCACCTGTTGAGCACGACCGTATAACCTCTTACATAAGCCATGTTCCCCACGTCATAGCAGCGTCACTGGTCAATCTTGTCGCAGCGGCTGACAGCCCGGACAATATATTCAAATCGCTGGCAGCGGGAGGATTCAAGGATATCACCAGAATCGCATCCTCCAACCCGGTTGTATGGGAGCACATTCTTCTCGCAAATCCTGACAATATCGTGAACGGTCTTCAGGAATATGTTGAGCTTATAGACAAAATGATTTATCATATAAAGCAGCGCGATGCGGCTGGAATAAATGCCTTTTTTGCATCTGCCAGAGACTACAGGGATTCCATTCCGAACAACAGCAGCGGTGTCATCAGAATGCACCATGAGCTGTTCGTGGATATACCTGATGAGGCTGGCGCGATAGCTAAGGTAACTTCGCTTATCGCAGAGGCACAGATAAGTCTCAAGAACATCGGAGTCTCACACAACCGTGAGGACGAGGAGGGTGTTCTCAGACTTTCATTCTACGATGCCGACGCAAGAAGGAATGCACAGGATGTGCTGAAGGCTGCAGGCTACAGGATCTATAACCGTTAGGTAAAAGCAGTTATAGTTTTACCGCCTTTTTACCCAACACATTACACGAAAATAAAGGAATACTGAGAATTTATGAAGATCAACAGAGTAAAATCACTTAGCGGAGAGATAACAATACCGGGGGACAAATCCATCTCCCACCGCTCCATCATGTTCGGTTCAATAGCAGAGGGAACGACCGAGGTGCACGGCTTCTTAAATGGTGCCGACTGCATTTCATCGATGAACTGTTTCAGACAGATGGGGATAGATATCGATTATGACGGAGACGTTGTAACTGTACACGGAAAGGGACTGCATGGACTTACAAAGCCTGCTGACACCCTGGATGTAGGCAACAGCGGCACAACTACGAGACTTATATCGGGTATACTGGCTGCCCAGCCATTTGCAAGCAGACTCATAGGCGATGCATCCATCTGCAAGAGACCTATGAAGAGGATCATGACTCCTCTCTCAATGATGGGCGCCGACATCACATCGGAGCTTGGAAATGACTGTGCTCCACTCCTTATAAATGGAAAACCGCTCCATGGAATACACTACAACTCACCTGTCGCATCAGCCCAGGTAAAGTCCTGTGTGCTCTTAGCCGGTCTCTATGCCGATGGGGAGACAAGTGTCACCGAGCCATATGTGTCAAGAAACCACACCGAACTCATGCTTGAGTCATTCGGAGGCGATATAAGAACCGAGGGAACTACAGCTACTGTAAGACCTGTGGATAAGCTTATGGGGCAGAAGATCCTTGTACCTGGTGACATATCATCAGCAGCATATTTCCTGGTTGCAGGACTTATCACACCTGACTCATGCATCACCATCAAGAATGTCGGAATCAACCCGACCAGGGACGGTATACTTGAGGTCATCAAGGCCATGGGCGGCGATATGGAATACTCCAACGTGGTGAGTGGATGTGGTGAACCGACAGCGGATATCACAGTCAGGACATCCAGCCTTAAGGGATGTGTCATTGAAGGTTCCATCATACCAAAGCTCATTGACGAAATTCCTGCCATCGCAGTTCTAGCCTGCTTCGCAGACGGTGAGACTATCATCAGGGATGCCCAGGAACTGAAGGTCAAGGAATCCAACAGAATTGATGTCATGGTAAACGCTCTCTCATCCATGGGTGCAGACATAACTGCAACCGATGACGGAATGATCATCCGTGGCGGAAAGCCACTCCACGGAGCTGTGATCGACAGTCACTTAGACCACAGGATCGCCATGAGTTTTGCCATCGCCGGACTTAACGCAGATGGCGACACCGACATCACCGGAGCAGAGTGTGTGAACATCTCATATCCGAGATTTTATGATGATCTGGCTGGGTTGGAACGTTAAAGATATATATCATTTATTAATAAATGTGCAGGTTCTGTCACCTGATTCAATACATCTATCAACAGCGCCTGCACATTTTATTTTAACTATTCTATTATCACACATTTACCTTCAATCAGACATAATCATTATACTCTTCAATAATAGTTGCTATTTCCATCATCTTTTCTATGCAATCATCATACTTAACATGATCATCCGAAAAATAACTTGTAATCATTTTATAATCTTCCCTGTAAAAATCATTCTGACAAAAACCTCTAATTACTTCAGGTAAATTCACTCCATCTTTTGCAGAAGGACATATGGCCATCATTTTTCTATGTAGCCGAACATCCCGAAAAAGCATTTCAAATTGTTCATTAAAATTTATCTTATCTGATAACTTATATATATCATATAAATGTCTTGAATATCTTTTTGATTTTCTTTGCAAATAGTAATCACAAAGCGCAAATATTTTGTCTATAAATGTCCTATCTATTGTTTGAAGCTTCATATCAAATTCATCAAGGAAAAATCTTTTCTCTAAATCACCCCGTCCTTTCGACTTCAGGAATTCGCCTATATAATTCCCTATCTTCATCGTCTCTGTCGGAAAGGCATATGAGCCAAGTGCTGTTTCCAATTTTACTGAATCCAATATTCTTTCATCCAAACCACATATTGATTTATATGTAAAATAATAC
>CAVCCL010000065.1:0-381 GCA_963600665.1 Bifidobacterium catenulatum
TTCATGAACTCTTTTCTTCTAATAAATTATTAACCCTTTACAGCACCCTGTGTAATACCACTGTAGATCTGCTTCTGGCAGCAAATGAATACTACAAGCGCTGGTATGATCGAGATGATAACACCTGCACAGATCAGGTTGTACTGGCTTCCCATAGGTCCTACGAACTTGTAAAGTGAGATAGCCATTGTCTTGATCTCAGGACTTATGAGGTAAAGGTTTGCAGCGTAGTACTCGTTGTAGATTACAACGCCCTTCAGTATACAAGCTGTAACGATAGCCGGCTTAAGAAGTGGAAGTATGATCTTCCAGTAGATAGTCCAGTATGATGCACCATCCACGATAGCTGACTCGTCAAGTGATACTGAGATGTTCTCCATA
>CAVCCL010000065.1:391-6518 GCA_963600665.1 Bifidobacterium catenulatum
GATTGAGATAACATCTGTACCACAGCTCATGATTATGTATCCATATAAGTGATCGATGAAGTTCAGATCACCCATGATGTTGTAGACTGTAACCTGCATAGCAACGGCTGGAAGCAGTGATGCTACGAGGAAAAGTGTTCTTATAAAGCCATTTCCTGGGAACTTGAATCTGTTAAGTACATATGCAAGCTGTGTTCCTATTACAACTGATACGATAAGTACACATACCATAACTATTACTGAGTTGAGGAATGCACGACCCATGTTGGCAGTTGTGAATGCCTTTACAAAGTTGCTGAAGTTCAGGAAGCTTTCAGGAAGCTTCATAACTGATGTTGCCTTATACTCTTCTGTTGTCTTGAAGGCTGTTGTAACACATGATATAAGAGGTACAACCGCACACAGTGAGAAGAATATGAGTACAAAGTACTTGAGGAAGCCTCTTACATAATATCCAACGGATCTTTTTTCTTTAATTGGTGCTATGCTTGGCACATCTGTCTTTCCTCTTGCCATGTTACTTGCCTCCCTTCGCAGAAGCAGCAGCCATCTGCTTCATGTATTTCTTGGTATCTCTCTCCTGCTTTTTACGGAGCTTCTTTGCCTTATAGCTCTCATCGTCTGAGCTTGAATCCTTGAAGATGTACTCAAAGAACAGCTTCTGGAGTCCTGCACATATAAGAATGATAAGAAGAAGTACAACGGCCATTGCTGAAGCAAGACCTACCTTCTGGCTTGTATGTGCTATCTTGTTCATGATGATGAAGTAAGTACCTGTTCCGTTTGCACCTGTTGTGATAACGAAAGGCTGCTCGAAAGCACTGAGTGATCCTGTTATTGCTAATATTACGTTTAATGTTACGATTGTCTTGATACTTGGCAGTATGATATATCTGAACTGCTGGAATTTATTTGCACCATCAAGCTCTGCCGCCTCATAAAGTTCTGCATCTACCGACATGATAGCTCCGATGAAGAGAACCATCATCTGTCCAAGGTATCTCCAGACTGAGGTTGAAACCAGTGTCCAGTTGTTGACGCTCTGGTCTTTGAGCCAGTATGGAAGGTTGTCTAAGTTAAATCCACACAACTGAAGGATCGAGTCGAACACGAATCCTCTTGTGAAGAAGAATTTGAAAATGAAACCTACAGCGATACCGCTGATAAGGTAAGGGAAGAAAATCAAGCCCTTGAAAAGGTTACCACCTTTTACCTGGAAACTCAGAAGAGTTGCAAGGAAAAGTGCAAGCACTAACTGTACAAGTGCTCCTACGATGTAATACAAACTGAGCTTTAATGCACCGAAACAGTCACTTCTTGTGAACACGTCGATATAGTTCTGTAATCCTACGAATTCTCTCTTTTCTACAGGCGTCGTATATTTCATCTTGTAGAAACTAAACTTAACCATCTCTCCGAATGGTATATATGTAAATACTAATAGCAAAAGCAATGGGATAATTGCGAAGGCTGCGCATATTAAAACCTGCTGCCCCTTCCTGCTTGACGCCCATTTACCAAAGCCGGATTGTTTTTTATTAGCCATACTCATTCCACCGCCTTTTTAAAATTAAACCGGGGCGGGGCCCGTCCCGTCCCGGTCTGTAAATAGTTCTTTCTTTATTATATAGAAGTAATATTACTCTACGTTAGCCTCGATACCTAATGACTCCTGAGCGTCTGACCACTTCTGGTTCCACTCGTTCATGATATCGTCGAATGACATGTCGCCATTTGCAGCATGCTCGATGATAGCCTGGATCTTGTCATTACCACCATTGCTTACGTTAAGCTCTGACTCTGAGTTGAGCTGGTTGAGGTAATCCTCCTCACCCTCAAGAGCTGCCTCGTCTGCAACGAAGTCAACACCATCGAATGAAATCTTTGACTCTGAACCAGGAACAAGTGCAAGTGAATCCTCGTTGTAAGCATATCCTGACTTCTCTGTCATCCACTTAACGAATACAAGAGCTGCCTGCTTCTCATCATCTGAAGCGTTTACGTTGATACCGTAGCAGTAATCTGCACCTGATGAAGCGTACTGCTTACCATTTACTGAGATAGGGAAAGGAATGTATCCGATATCGTCTGCGTTAGGTCCGCCTGCTTCCATCTGTGGGTATGACCATGAACCAAGTACCATACATCCGATCTCGCCGTTGTTGATCATTCCCTTACATGACTCCCAATCTGTTGTTGAGTAATCATCCTCTGTAAGTCCCTGTGATACTGCATCGTAAAGGATCTTGTATACTGCATATGCATGTGTGTCATCACCGTAGTTCTTGAATGGATCCTTTGTATGGGCTAACTTCTGGTTCTTGTATGTAGCATCGCCTGTAGCTGTGATTGAGATATAATCATCCCAAGCTCCCATTGTCCAGCCTGCTGCGTAGTTTGTGTAAAGTGGGATACAATCTGGGTTCTTCTCCTTGATTGCCTTGAGTGCTGCGATGAACTCCTCTGGTGTCTTAGGTACATCTGTAACACCTGCGTCAGCAAATACCTTCTTGTTGTATACGATACCCTGTGTTGTAGCTGTAAGAGGTACGCCGTATACCTGACCCTGATAGAGCCATCTGTTTGAGTAGTTAACGAGCTGGCTCATTGTATCATAGTCGCCGTATGACATGAAGTATGTTGAAAGATCTGCCATATCAACTGCTGGGATACACATTACTGTCTCGTAGTTTCCTGACTGAAGATGTGTAAGAGCATCGTCTGCGTAGTTTGTATCTGTGATAACATCAACCTTGATGTTTGGGTACTCCTTGTTGAAGTCCTCAAGATACTGCTTCCAGTTCTTTCCGTTGTAATCATCTGAGTCAAGGTCTGTTCTGTTGTTGTAGAACTTGATCTCTGCTGAAAGATCTGTGAAGTCTGTTCCTAACTGGATGTCTGCATAAGACTTGATGCCGTCAGCAGCCGCTGTTGTGTCATCTGCTGAATCGCTTCCTGTTGCCTCTGTGGCAGCCTTTGTTGCCTCTGTTGTGTCCTTGTTATCGTCGCTTGATCCACAACCTGCAAGTGATGCAGCCATAAGACCAGCCATGGCGATAGGTACAATACGCTTAAATTTCATAGTTTTGTCCTCCTTAAAACCTTCTTTGTTTTTAACTTTATATTAAGTATACATTAATTTAATTTTTAGTCATCACCCAATCTTGTTTTTAGTCACACATTCTTGTTTTTTTCGTTAATTTAACCACCATAACCAAAGTTTTTAATGTTTCGTTAGTCATTTTCACCATGGCAAATGTCATTTTTGCCTTTTTGCATCGTTTTTTTAGCTAATTAATTCAATTAACCTCATTTCACCCGCTTGTAAATAGGAACTTGTATTATTAAAGTAAATTACAAGTTAATTAAGTATCAAATTAGTTTTTTAGTTATTTCTATATTTGATATCGGTTCTAAATATGATTTATACAGGAACGGAGGTGGCTTCTCTATGACAACACAGGAGCTTTATTCTCACAATATAATATCCGGTCATAATGCCGAAGCAGAGCTCAGCGACAACGCATCGCGCAGGAGCTACTATGCATATGATGACTCCATGAAACACGACGGACTTATCCATCTGCTCTCAAGCGGTGAGTCATCCACATCATACTCATGCTCATATTCAGTATCATTTGTTCCATGTTATCACTTCTTATATATATATGAAGGAACACTGGAGCTTGTATGGGACGAGAAAAGCGTTGTATGCCCACCGGCCTCCGTTGTGTTTGTACGCCTCGGCGAGAACACTGTATATAACACCAATGGTAAGTGCCGCTTCTACGAGGCTGCCCTCACAGGTGGAGCGCTGTCCAACTACGATGCATTTCTGCCAAATGTGATCCAGTACAAAAAGGAGCTGGCGGGGGCATCTGTGCTCTGGAACAACATTGCTCTGATCGGTAAGTGCAAAGAAGAGGCTTCCATAATTGATTCATTCAAAATATCCAAATGGTTCAACGACATACTCACAGAGCTCTGTGTGTATGTGTCCAGCTCTTCCAAGAAAAAAGACAGCACACCGTCATATCTCATGTCCATCAAAAACAAAATGGACACAGATTACAGTGCGCAGTTTTCACTGGATGATCTGGAGGATGAATACAGGATAAGCCGTTATAGAATATGCCGTGAATTTTCACAGCATTTCGGATCATCTCCTATGCACTACCTCAACCACCAGAGGATCATGGCTGCCAAGAAGCTGCTTCTGACAACCGATATGTCCGTACATGAAGTGGGCTCACAGGTAGGCATCGAGAACACAAATCATTTTATCAACCTGTTCAAAAAAGAAACCGGCGCTACTCCGCTTTCTTTCAAGCAGGCAGCGCCGGTATCTATCTCCGAGCTACACTATCTTTAACAACCAGATGTCCATCAACTATGAATATTCCATCTGTATATTTCTCATTCGATATCTTCTTTATCACCTTGTGCAGAGTTCTCTCTGCCATCTCCTGTATATTTACATCGTATGTGGTGACTGCTATATCACAAGTTCCCGGATACAGGTAGTTATCAAATCCAACAACTGACACATCCTCTGGAACCCTGAATCCATTTGCCGTGAGCAGCTTTATGAGTGTGGCTGCAACCAGATCGCAGTTACATACAAATGCTGTCGGCATATCCTTCGGGATCCGGAATCCATTCTCCATATCAAACTTACCTGTGACCGCATCTCGGTCCGGGATGATCCAGTCTTCTCTGACAGGAATTCCATGCTCTATCAATGACTTCACATATCCGAGATATCTGTCCGTGATACTGTTGGTAGTTCCAACCGTTCCAACATATGCGATATCTCTGTGTCCCATGTCGTACAGATAATTGGTGAGAAGATAGCTTCCATAAAAGCTGTTGGATATTACGGTGTCAACAGGTCTTGAGTTGTCGTAATAATCCATATACTCTATAGGAACCTTAGATGTCTTCTCAAGCTTCTCGAGGTAATCCTTGCTCATGGAGCCGACTACCACAATACCATCGACCTTGTCATCCTCCAGGATCATCGGCATCTCCGCCTTCATGACGCTGTCTCTCGTGACAAACTCAAGCATTGTGAAGCAGCCTCTTGAAACCGCTTTCTTATTGAGCACCTGGTAAAGCTGCCAATAGAATGATGGATACTTATCAAGATATATCTCCTGGATAAGCACGCCTATATTGTACTTTTTCTTTGCCGTCTTCTTTCTGATCTCAGATGGAGACTGATACCCCATCTCATCTGCCAACTGTTTGATCTGTGCTCTGAGTTCCTCACTTACACCCTTCTGATCTGAAAGTGCCTTTGATACGGTAACTGTGCTCACGCCAACAATGGCAGCAATATCTCCTAATTTTACTGATTTTGCCATAACTAGTCCTTCTCACTTTATTTTTTCACGTGGTTAAATAACTTAATTTTTATTTTATTTTTAAGTTAAACTATTGTCAAGTACAAAGTGATACAGTCTGCTCATATAATCCCCACGCATATTTTCAATGAGCATTCCGGCATTCATGAGGAGATCTCCCCCATACACTTCCTCTGTTCCATCCAGTCTGTAATCCCCGTCTGCAAGCAGCCCCGCAAGCTTGATCTTTCTGCTGTGCACATTAGGTCTTCCCATAACCTGAACATATGTCACAAGTGCCTCACTCTTGTCCTTAGCAACTACCATATAGCAGTCATACAACCCATTTTCCCTGTATGATGCTATCCTGTAATAATCACCCTCCCTTATAAGATCATTATATTTATGATACATGGCCACCTGTTCAGGGATCATCTCACGCTCATCATCGCTTATCTTCGTGATGTCGAGCTCATAGCCAAATGTTCCCGCCAGAGCCACATGAGCTCTGGTCATGAAAGGTGTGCTCCTTCCAACTGTGTGATTAGGGCAATCCGACACATGCGCTCCCATGGTCGAGAGCGGATATATGAGCTCTGTACCCTCCTGGATAGACAATCTCTCGATGGCATCCGTGTCATCAGAGCACCATATCTGAGGACTGTAATAGAGCATTCCCGGATCAAATCTTGCCCCGCCGCCAGAGCAGTTCTCAAGCAGGAGATCAGGGAATTCACTCACAAGGCGTTCCTGGAGTTCATAAACTCCAAGCACATATCTGT
>CAVCCL010000066.1:0-22802 GCA_963600665.1 Bifidobacterium catenulatum
TCGTATTGTTGCTGCATGTAATTCACCTCGATAACATTATATAATAGAAGAAACAGGCTTGTCCAGTTGAAAAGTGTAAGAATATACACTTTTGCGATTTGCGTGTGCGCAGGAAAGTGTATGAACTGCTCTTTAATATGAAATTAAATATGATATAATGAATTTATCTGTTACATCGAGAGATGACAAGGGGGTCATTTTCTACAATAGTCTGTCACAATGGGGGTGACGGATTACGGCAGAGGGAACAAGGCTATCACGTGTCGAGCGTTAGGGCGTCGAACACGAGATAGCCTTTTTTCGTGGGGGGGAGCGAGGGACGGACGGCTGCGTATTCTTCCGGGGGGCGGGTATATCATCTGCTATGTATGTGGTATTACGCTCTACTTCCCTCACTTCGGTTTAGCTTCTATATGCACTCGGTTCCAGCCGCGATAAGGGCGTTGCGGCTTCCACCTCGGCAAGAAGCACCGAAGATCGGTCGTATTCGCTAACAATACCACATACATAGCAGATGATATACAGCCCCCGGAAGAATACGCAGCCTGTTCTTGGCGAAATTATATATAGAGGTATCATGTTCTACTTCTTTCGCTTCCCTGCTTCTATCTGCATTCGGCGCCGACCGCGATAAGGGCGTTGCGGCTTCCACCTCGGCAAGAAGCACCGAAGATCGGTCGTATTCGCTAACAATACCACATACATAGCAGATGATATACAGCCCCCGGAAGAATACGCAGCCTGTTCTTGGCGAAATTATATATAGAGGTATCATGTTCTACTTCTTTCGCTTCCCTGCTTCTATCTGCATTCGGCGCCGACCGCGATAAGGGCGTTGCGGTCTCTGCCTCAGCAAGACGCAGGAAAATGACGGTTATAAACTAATTGTTAAAATTATAAAAAAAGTATAAACTGGCGATACGTTAGGTTTTATGCGGGTTTCTTGCGAAAACTGTGACAAAAAACTGTTTTTGTTACGAAAAACAATACAAAAATAAAAAATGATTAAAATTTGACTATAAGGGCAAATATATGACTTTAAATTTGTTTTGAATGGTGATAAAATACGCAAGCAAGGAGCGAGAGTAGCTTTTTAGAAAAAAGATAGGGGAGTATGACCGTATGAATGTAGTATTTTTTGATGTAGACGGCGTACTGAATTCGGAGAAATTCCTGTGTGAGAAGCACGGGGAGTTTATCAATCCTAAGAATGTGGCTAACCTCAAGACGGTTGTGGATGCCACAGGAGCGAAGCTGGTCATGACAAGTGACTGGAGAAAACAGGTGATTGATAAGGATATCAGTAAAGCACACGTAAAGGAACTGATAGACAGACTTGCGGATGCTGGAATGGAAGTATATGGGGCAACTTCTTCAGGGGATGAGCTCAGAAACAAGTATGGGGATTATACCAGAGCATGTGCAGTCAAGGATTATGTGGCTGCGAATTCCGTAGAGGGATATGTCATATTTGATGACATGGATATGGACTGGGAAGCTCACGAACTCGATTCTCACTGGATCGACACGGAGAACGTACTTGCGGGGTTGACTGAGGCAGATGCCAGGAATGCTATTTCCATAATAAATGGATAATTGCATTATGACATATAATAAGCGAGATGATCAGTCCCTCAGAGACAAATCATCGAGCGAGACAAACAGTGTGAAAGGAAGTGATGTCTTACGGATCTGGCAGAAGAGTTATCAAATGAACTCCAATGCAAAACAGTATTTACAATACCAATATTTGGTGGAATACCGGTAACAGAATCTGTGGTGGTAACATGGATCATTATGGCAGTGCTTGTGCTGTTGTCGATTATCCTTGTAAGGAATCTCAAGGTTGAGAATCCGGGTAAGAAGCAGCTTGTGCTGGAGACCATAATAACTACCTTTAACAACCTGTTCAAAGGTGTTATCGGAGAGGCGGGCATGAAGTATGTTCCGTATCTGATAACGGTTATTCTGTACATCGGCATGGCCAACATCATGGGTGTATTTGGCTTTAAACCACCGACAAAGGATCTGAATGTGACAGCCTCACTGGCCATCATGAGTATCATACTCGTACAGGTGGCAGGAATAAGAGGAAAGGGAACGAAAGGATGGGTCAAGAGCTTTGCAGAGCCGGTTGCCATAGTTGCACCGCTCAATGTACTTGAGCTTGTCATCAAGCCGCTGTCGCTGTGTATGCGACTTTTCGGTAACGTTCTCGGAGCATTTGTCATCATGAAGCTGATAGAGGCAGTAGTTCCACTCATTGTCCCTATCCCACTCAGCCTGTATTTTGATTTCTTTGATGGATTCTTACAGGCATTTGTATTTACTTTCCTGACTACGCTTTATATGCAGGAAGCGATGGAGTAAAGATTATCTGATTTTAAAAATGAAAATAAGAAGGAGAAAAATGATATGAACGGATTATTAGCAATTGGAGCAGGTATAGCAGCATTAGTAGGACTTGGCGCAGGACTTGGAATCGGTCTTGCAACATCAAAGGCAGTTGAGGCTGTAGCTAGACAGCCGGAGGCAGACGGAAAGATCACAAAGCTTCTTATCATCGGTTGTGCCCTTGCAGAGGCAACAGCTATCTACGGTTTCGTTATCGGACTTCTTGCAATCATTCTTCTTAAGTAATAGGAAATTTGCAAAATCTGTAAAAGCAGGTAATAGAAACAGAAAGATAGGAGTGGCTATATGATTGATATAGAATTTTCTACAATAGCATTCACCATTATCAACTTAATAGTTCTGTTTCTTCTTTTGAAGAAGTTCTTGATAGGACCGATCAACGATGTCATCAAGAAGAGAGAAGATATGATCGCTGGCACCATATCGGATGCCAACAATCAGAAGGCTGAAGCAATGAAACTCAAGGCTCAGTATGAGGATACCCTGGCTGGGGTTGACGCTGAGTGCAGGGATCTCCGTGAGAAATCCCGTGTGGAGGCCCAGAATGAGTACAGCCGTATCATAGATCAGGCTGATGCAAAGTCAGTCAAGATGATAAAGGATGCGGAGAAGACCATAGAGATCAAGCAGAACAAGGCACTTTCTGATATGCAGTCACAGATCGCAGAGCTTGCCATGGCAGCAGCCGGCAAGATCGTGGGCGGTGAAGGTGACGCAGAATCGGCAGGAGCTGCCATGTATGACGAGTTTTTGAATGAAGTAGGTGATTCAGGTGACACAGAAGGCAATTAATTACGGAATTGTCCTCTATCAGCTTGGAATCAGTCAGGACATGGTGGAGGAGATAAAGGCGCTGGTGGATGGCAGCCCGGAGCTGGTATTTGCGCTGGCAAATCCGGTGGTCAGCCATGCAGACAAGCGCAAGGTCGTTGACAGGGTATTTGACAGATTTGGCAGCAAGGATCTGGTGAATTTTATGAAGACCCTGTGTGACAACGATGGATTTGACATGATACATGACATATTTGACGAGTATGAGAAGTATGCCAGAGAGCAGCAGGATATCCTTTCGGCAACTCTCTATTATGTCACACCGCCAACTGATAAGCAGAAGGCAGGTATCGAGAACTTCCTTATGAAAGAGTATGGAAGCAAGGCGGTACAGCTTTCCATGGTGGAGAAAAAAGAATTGATAGGTGGATTTGTCATAAGAACGGGAGACCGCGAGTACGACAGAAGCATTCTGGGCAGGTACAAATCCCTTAGACAGAAACTGGTTATGAGGTGATAAATTGAGTTCAATTAGTTCAGAGGATATTATTTCTATACTCAAAGAAGAGATAGAGAATTATGATTTTGACTCCAGGGACAAAGAAGTCGGCAAGGTCATCTATGTAGGTGATGGAATCGTAACCGTATACGGTATAGACAATGCCATGTACGGCGAGATCGTCGTCTTTGAGAATGGCGTCAAAGGTATGGTTCAGGATATCAGAAGAACAGAGATAGGATGTATTCTGTTCGGTCGTGATACAGGAATCAAGGAAGGAACAAAGGTCAGCAGAACAGGCAAGCGTGCAGGTATCCCTGTAGGCGATGCATTTGTCGGACGTATAGTTGATGCCCTTGGAGCACCTATAGATGGAAAGGGCAGCATCGAGTCAAATGATTACCGTCCAATAGAGAATCCTGCTCCAAGCATAGTTGATCGTAAGTCGGTCAACCAGCCGCTTCAGACAGGAATCCTCTCAATAGATGCCATGTTCCCAATAGGTAGAGGACAGAGAGAGCTGATCATAGGAGACAGACAGACAGGTAAGACATCCATAGCGATAGATACCATTCTGAATCAGAAGGGCAAGGATGTCATCTGTGTATATGTGGCTATAGGCCAGAAGGCTTCAACCATAGCCAAGGTTGTAAATAACCTGAACAAATACGATGCGATGGACTACACGATAGTCGTTGCATCTACAGCAAGTGATTCAGCACCACTTCAGTATATTGCACCTTATTCAGGTACAGCGATCGCTGAGTATTTCATGCATAAGGGCAAAGATGTGCTGATCGTGTACGATGATCTGTCAAAGCACGCTGTTGCTTACAGAACATTGTCACTGCTTCTCGGACGTTCACCAGGACGTGAGGCATATCCTGGAGATGTATTCTATCTCCATTCAAGACTTCTTGAGAGATCAAGTAAGCTTAAGGATGAGCTGGGCGGAGGTTCTATCACAGCACTTCCTATTATCGAGACACAGGCAGGTGATGTATCTGCTTATATACCTACAAATGTCATATCTATCACAGATGGACAGATATTCCTCGAGAGCGATCTGTTTTTCTCAGGTATGAGACCTGCCGTCAACGTAGGTCTGTCGGTATCACGAGTTGGTGGTGCAGCGCAGACAAAGGCGATGAAGAAGGCCGCAGGAAGTATCCGTATCGATCTGGCACAGTACAGAGAGATGGAGGTGTTCACACAGTTCAGTTCAGATCTTGATGAGAACACCAAGGAGCAGCTTCAGTACGGCAAGGGACTTATGGAGCTGCTTAAGCAGCCTCTGTGCAATCCGCTTTCAATGGCCGAGGAGGTCATCATACTGGTAGCAGCTACCAATAAGGTATTCCTTCCAGTTGAGGTTTCAGAGGTCAAGAAGAAGAAACTTGAGATGCTCGAATACTTCCACAGTGCCCACAAGGATATCGTGGATGAGATCGAGGAGAAGCAGGTGCTTACCGATGAGCTGAAGGACAAGATAGTCGCAGCCGCTAAGGAGTTTATCGAGAGATAGATCTCAGGAGAAATAAGAAGATTCGTTGAGAGGTGATTTGATTGGCAAATACCAAAGAAATCCAGAATAGAATAAAGAGTATCAAGGATACTCAGAAGATCACCAATGCAATGTATATGATCTCATCGTCCAAGCTGAAAAAGGCGAGGACAGATCTTGAGAATACGGAGCCGTACTTCTACACACTCCAGGTTGCCCTTGCCAGAATGCTCAGACATGTTCCTGAGATGGAGCATCTGTACTTCGACAGTAGAGAGGGAATCAAGGAAGAAGACAGAAGACGTGGCTATCTCGTGATCACCGCCGACAAAGGTATGGCAGGTGCTTACAACCACAATGTAATCAAGATCGCCGAGCAGGAGCTTGCAGCACACCCTAACAGTGAGCTGTATGTAGTCGGCCAGGTGGGAAGACACTACTTCGCCAAGAAGGGAGTGCCTATAGATATACATTTCCAGTATACAGCGCAGAATCCAAGTCTTCACAGAGCCAGGGTCATAGCGGACAAGATGCTTGAAAACTATGAGAACGGCGATATAGACGAGGTATACATCATATATACCAACATGAAGAGCAGTGTGGTCGTGGAGCCACAGATGATACAGCTCCTCCCTATGAAGAGGACTGACTTCGCAGGCGTTCCTGCGGATGTATTCCACGAGGAGATCACCATGGAGCCTTCACCGAAGGCAGTGCTTGACCGAATCGTGCCAAACTGTGTCATGGGATATATATACGGAGCTCTGGTAGAGTCCTTCTGCAGTGAGCAGAACAGCCGAATGATGGCGATGGACTCAGCCACCAAGAGTGCCAAGGAGATGCTGGATGATCTCAATATCAAATACAACAGAGCAAGACAGGCAGCCATAACCCAGGAGATCACCGAGATCGCGGGCGGCGCCAGAGCTCAGAGAGATAGGAGCTAATAAGCTCAATAAATAATTGTAAAGGAGGTCTGATGTTTTGAAAAATGGTAAGATAGTACAGGTCATGGGACCTGTCGTAGACGTAGAATTTCCAGACAACGATCTGCCATACATCAAGGATGCTCTTGAAGTAGATAATCATGGAAAAAGATGTGTTATGGAAGTAGCACAGCACGTAGGAAACAATACAGTAAGATGTATCATGCTGTCCGCCAGCGAGGGACTTTCAAGAGATATGGAAGTCGTAGCGACCGGATCAGGAATCAAAGTTCCAGTAGGAAATCAGACACTTGGACGTCTGTTCAACGTGCTTGGTGAGACAATAGATGGCAAGGAGGATCTCTCAGACACAGAGCACTGGGTAATCCACAGAGAGCCACCAACATTTGAGAATCAGAGCCCTGTCATCGAGATACTTGAGACAGGTATCAAGGTCATAGATCTTCTTGCACCTTACTCAAAGGGTGGTAAGATCGGTCTGTTCGGTGGTGCCGGAGTTGGTAAGACAGTCCTTATCCAGGAGCTTATACAGAACATAGCATCTGTACATGGTGGATACTCAATATTCACCGGTGTTGGAGAGCGTTCAAGAGAGGGAAATGATCTGTGGACAGAGATGAGCGAGTCAGGAGTTATCGACAAGACCGCCCTGGTGTTCGGACAGATGAATGAACCACCTGGAGCCAGAATGAGAGTTGCAGAGACAGGACTTACAATGGCAGAGTATTTCCGTGATGTAAATCATCAGGATGTGCTTCTGTTCATCGACAATATATTCAGATTTACACAGGCAGGTTCAGAGGTTTCGTCACTTCTCGGACGTATGCCATCAGCCGTTGGTTATCAGCCAACACTTGCAAATGAGATGGGTGAGCTTCAGGAGCGAATCGCTTCTACCAAGGAAGGATCAGTCACATCAGTCCAGGCCGTATATGTGCCAGCCGATGACCTTACAGATCCTGCCCCAGCTACAACATTTGCACATCTGGACGCAAATACAGTTCTTTCAAGAAAGATCGTTGAGCAGGGTATCTATCCGGCAGTAGATCCGCTGGAGTCAAGCTCACGAATCCTTGAGGCTGATATAGTCGGCGAGGAGCATTACAATGTTGCAAGACGTGTACAGGAGATACTTCAGAAGTACAAGGAGCTGCAGGATATCATCGCCATCCTCGGTATGGAGGAGCTGTCAGATGAGGATAAGCTTACAGTTACCAGAGCCAGAAAGGTTCAGAGATTCCTGTCACAGCCATTCCATGTTGCTGAGAACTTCACAGGTATTCCTGGAAAGTATGTAAGTCTCAAGGATACGATCAAGGGCTTCAAGATGATCGTTGACGGTGAGATGGACGAGTATCCTGAGTGGGCATTCTTCAACGTAGGTACTATAGAGGAAGTAAAGGAAAAGGCCGAGAAAGGTCAGTAAAGGAAGTGCGTAGATGAATACATTTTATCTGAGAGTTATTTCCAGCAATAAGATATTCTTCGAAGGCCGAGTAGAGAAGATCGTTCTTCCACTTGAAGATGGAGAGAAAGCGGTTCTTGCGCATCATGAGAACATGGTCATAGCCACCAGCATAGGCGAGATCAGGATCACCACGAGCAAGGGTGAGCAGGTCGTCGGTGTTGTCGGCGAGGGCTTTGTTCAGATAGTAAATAACCGAGTTGTCCTTATCGTGGATTCCGCAGAGAAGCCGGAGGATATCGACAGGGTCAGAGCCAATGAGGCAAAGATCAGAGCGGAAGAGAGACTGAGACAGAAAGAGAGTCTTAAGGAATACAAGCAGAGCGAAGCATCACTTGCCCGTGCACTCACAAGACTCAGAGTGACAGAAAAGATATAAAACCCAGCGCTTCAGCGCGGGACTTCGAGCTAAAAATAATCGGGTCTGTTATGTAGAAGACAGTGTCCACATTGGTGTAAACCAGTGCGGCGCTGTCTTTTTATATGTATCGAGTTATTGATAAAAAGTTATCAATTTGCCACCTGCCACTGACACAATAGGTAAAATGTTACTTGACAACTTTTGCCTTTACTGAGAAAATAACTAGATAGTATATGGTGAATTGTATATACAGTGAACTATGTATATAAGAGTTTATGAAAAAGAGGACGTGTGCATGTATATGCACACATTTTTGAGTTAAAGGTATTTGGTTAGAGGTATTTATGTTAAGATTTATTTGGGTAATAGTTTCGTGCTTGTTTCTGATCATGTACTATGTGCCAAAGATGTCGTATTATGCCAGACACCCGGAAAAATATGGTGAGGATATATGTTATCAGATGGCACAGGTTATGTGCAATCATGTGAGACGTCGTGCTTTTATCAAGACGGTTGCCACGGGTATGGAGAACCTTCCTAAAGAGGGCGGATATATCATGTATGCAAACCATCAGGGTAAGTACGATGTACTGGGAGTTATAGTTTCCCATGACAAACCGATCACGTATGTCATGGACGCCAAGAGGTCGAAGCTGTTCATAGCAGATCAGCTCACAAATCTTCTGAAGGCACAGAGACTTGACAAGGAAGACATAAAGCAGCAGGTACAGGTTATAAATGATGTATCCACGGAGATCAAGGCGGGAAGAAGATATATTTTATTCCCAGAAGGTGGATACGATCACAGTCACAATGAGCTCAAGGAGTTCATGCCGGGAAGCTTCAAGATCGCCAAGAAGGCGAAGTGTCCTATCGTTCCAGTCGTGCTGTATGATTCCTTCAAGCCATTTGAGGGATGGTCACTGAGGCGTGTGACGACACAGCTTGCATTTCTGGAGCCGATCCCATATGAGGTCATAGCGGATAAGACGACCACAGAGATCAGGGATATGGTCGTTGACAAGATCCAGAGGAAGCTTGATACGATGGAGACAATGAATTGTTGGTAACGATATATGGATAATTATTCTGAACGGGCAGGTCATGTTGATGATCTGCCCGTTCGGGGTTTACGGCAGCTTGGTGTTGACTATATCAAATCAGGTGAATACAATATAAAAGGGTATTTAACCACAAAAACAAGGATTGGGAAGTAGAGATATGGGACAGAGTAAAGAGAGAAGCAGTAATGAAAAAAGCGGATTCCTCAAGAAGCTTATAATAGTTCTGGCAGTGGCGATCGTGGTAGTGTTTGCGGTATTTTATGTGATCTATTACAGATTTTCATATCAGGCGGACAAGCTGGCAAAGGAGACCGCCCGCATATACGCATTTGGCGATGGCGGAGAGATGGCTGACATGATAGCCCCGGGCTATGTGAAGAAATTCGAGGATTCGTCAAAGGTTCTGTCGGTCAGTGATATACAGGACATATATATATACAAGTTCAGAGCGTATACAGACGAGCAGGTTGGGGATATAGACACGATCGAGTGCAAGGTCACCGATATACAGGCGGTGAGCAATATAGAGGACGTGCAGCAGCAATTTGCGGACAACGGAGTTAAGGGCGTGTCCCAGTACAGGAGTGTGGAAGCTGACTGGATAGTGACGGGCAAGGATGGCGGCGAGGTCACGGTACACGTTCAGGAATGTATGTTGAAGTGTGACGATGGCTGGTATGTGGACTATGTCCGTATGCCGGATGAAATAGACAGCATGAGCACGCCGGTTGATTCCGGGGCTGCTGACAGTGAGGATACAACAGAGGCGGAGACCGCTGAATAATATTGTGTGAATTAGATTGGAAGGGCATACAGTATACAAGAAAGAAGGCTGACAAAAAATGTATGATGTGAGATCCATGAAGGCAGAGGACTTCATAGATGATGGCGAGATCCGTGAGACGCTGGACTATGCGGATCAGAACAAGGACAATGTGGAGCTTATCGACAGTATCATAGAGAAGGCAAAGCTCAGGAAGGGGCTTACCCACAGGGAGGCATCCGTGCTTCTTGCGTGTGAGATGCCAGACAAGATAAATGAGATATATGATCTGGCGGAGCAGATCAAGAAGGACTTCTACGGCAACAGAATAGTTATGTTCGCGCCGCTGTATCTGTCCAACTACTGTGTAAATGGGTGTGTGTATTGTCCGTATCACATCAAGAATAAGCATATAGCCAGAAAGAAGCTCACCCAGGAAGAGGTGAGACGTGAGGTCATAGCACTGCAGGATATGGGACACAAGAGACTGGCCATCGAGGCCGGTGAGGATCCGCAGATGAATCCTATCGAGTATATTCTGGAGTGTATAGACACGATATACAGCATCAAGCACAAGAACGGCGCCATAAGGCGTGTAAATGTAAATATAGCGGCGACCACAGTGGAGAACTACAGGAAGCTGCACGAGGCCGGAATTGGAACGTATATCCTCTTCCAGGAGACCTACGATAAGGAAGCGTATGAGAAGCTTCATCCATATGGACCGAAGCATGACTATGCATATCACACCGAGGCCATGGATCGTGCCATGGAAGGCGGTATAGACGATGTCGGACTCGGCGTACTCTTCGGTCTGGACAAATACAGATATGAATTTGCAGGACTTCTGATGCATGCGGAGCACCTTGAGGCTGTTCACGGCGTGGGCCCGCACACGATCAGTGTGCCTAGAGTCAAGAAAGCTGATGATATAGACCCCGATGCATTTGACAACGGAATAAGCGACGATGTATTCTGCAAGATCGCGGCATGTATAAGAATCGCTGTTCCGTATACAGGAATGATAATCTCCACAAGGGAGAATCCGAAGGTCAGGGATGAGATCATCAGACTGGGAGTGTCGCAGATAAGCGGCGGCTCCAAGACCAGTGTGGGCGGTTACTATGAGCCGGAGCCGGAGGATGAGAAGTCGGAGCAGTTCGATGTGAGCGATACGAGAACTCTGGATCAGGTCGTTAACTGGCTGATGACCAAGGGATATATTCCATCATTCTGTACGGCGTGCTACAGAGAGGGAAGGACCGGCGACAGGTTCATGAGTCTGTGCAAGAGCGGACAGATACAGAACTGCTGTCATCCGAACGCACTCATGACGCTGGAGGAATATCTGGTGGATTATGCTTCGCCGGAGACTGCGGAGATAGGCAGGAGACTCATACAGGATGAGCTGAAGAACATTCCAAATGAGAGAGTCAGACAGATAGTGGTCGAGAGACTTGACAGGATAAAGCACGGAGACAGAGATTTCAGATTCTGACATGTTGTGGAGGAGCAAAATGGGTTTAAATGATACACCGTCGGCAAACAGAGTGCATATAGGTTTCTTTGGATGCAGAAATGCAGGCAAGTCCAGTCTGGTAAATGCAGTGACGGGGCAGAGCCTTGCTGTTGTGTCGGATGTGGCGGGAACCACCACGGATCCGGTGTACAAGTCCATGGAGCTGCTTCCGCTTGGGCCTGTGGTCATCATAGACACGCCGGGAATAGATGATACCGGTGAGCTGGGTGAACTCAGGGTGTCGAAGACCAGACAGGTGCTTGCGAAGATAGATGTGGCTGTGCTGGTGGTTGATGGTTCGGTTGGCCTTTCGGCAGCGGACAGGGAGCTCACGGAGCTTTTCAAAGAGAAGAATATAAATTATATAATTGCGTACAATAAGAGTGATCTCGCCAAGGATGATGCACCGGTTCAGAATTCGGCGGAGAATTCCATATGGGTCAGCGCGGCGCGCAGACAGGGAATAGAGGAGCTGAAAGAACTGATCGGAAGACTCACGGTGACTGACACCATGACTAGGAGACTGGTCGGAGACCTGATACAGCCAGGGGATATGGTGGTGCTGGTCATACCGATAGATTCAGCGGCGCCGAAGGGCAGGCTGATACTTCCTCAGCAGCAGGTCATAAGGGATGTACTTGAGACCGGAGCTACGGCTGTGGTGTGCAGGGACACGGAGCTTGAGGATACGCTTAGGCGGCTAGAGGGGAAGGTATCTCTGGTGGTCACGGACTCCCAGGCATTTGCAAAGGTTATGAAGATAGTGCCGGATGACATATATCTTACGTCATTTTCCATACTTATGGCAAGATTTAAAGGGCAGCTTGATGCGGCGGTAAATGGTGCATATATTCTGGACAGGCTGAGGGACGATGGTCAGCGGACAGACGCGGACAGCAGACCTCCAAGGATACTCATAGCCGAGGGCTGCACCCACCACAGACAGTGTGATGATATAGGAACAGTGAAGCTGCCGGGGTGGATACGCAGATACACAGGACTTGAGCCTGAATTTACATTTGTCAGCGGAACAGAGTTCCCGGAGGAGCTGGATGGATATGATTTGGTGATTCACTGTGGAGGCTGTATGCTGAATGAGCGCGAGATGAAGAGCCGTCAGGGCAGGGCGGAGCAGCAGAGTATACCGATGACGAACTATGGAACGGCAATAGCCCACATGAATGGGATATTGGACAGAAGTCTGAGGATTTTCCAGACAAAGACAGATATATATAAATACTTGGATGAAAGGTGATCAATATGGCAAAGACAGGTTTGGTACTTGAGGGCGGCGGCCAGAGAGGCATATACACCGCCGGAGTCCTGGATGTGTTCATGGACAATGATATAGAGGTCGACGGTGTCATAGGGGTGTCGGCGGGAGCCATACATGGACTCTCCTATGTGGCGAGACAGAGAGGGCGCAATATGCGTTACAATATGAAGTACAGGAACAACAAGCACTACATGAGCCTGTACTCCCTCATAACTACAGGCGATATCTGCGGTGAGCAGTTCTGCTACCATGATATCCCGGAGAAGCTGGATCCGCTGGACTATGATGCGTTTCTTGCAAATCCTACGAAGTTCTACGTTGGATGTTCCAACCTGGAGACAGGTGAGGCGGAGTATCTGGAGTGTACGGATATGAGAAAGCCTGAGGATGTTGATAAGGTGAGGGCTTCGGCATCTCTTCCACTGGTATCCAATATAGTGGAGGTCGATGGAATGAAGCTGCTGGATGGTGGTATATCCGACAGCATACCGATATTTGCATTCAGGAGGATGGGCTACAGGAGAAATATAGTAGTGCTGACAAGGTCGGAGGGTTACCGCAAGGGCCCGGACAAGATGCTCAGACTGGAGGCCGGAAGGTACAGGGAGTATCCTGAGTTTGTCAGGAGATGCCACATGAGACATATGTACTACAACAAGACTCTGGACAAGCTGGAGGAGCTTGAAAAGAAGGGTGATACGCTGATAATCAGACCGAGTGAGACCATAGAGATATCAAGGCTTGAGAAGAAGCCGGAGATGATCGAGGCCATGTATGAGCTGGGTGTGTACGATGCAAAGGAGAAATTGCAGCAGGTTAAGGATTTCCTGCGTGAGAGTAAGGAAGAAGGCAGGGACTACACACATGGAGAGGCACAGCAGCAGACGGCGGTCACACAGCAGACCCGATAATGGAATATATGACAGATTGATACTTTCGGGAATGGACATTCCTGAGAGTGTGGATACACAGAAGAAGGCACAGGAGAATCACAGCAGAATGGCTGAGACTCCTGTGCCTTCTCTCATATTGTCACTTTCTGTGTCTACAATATTCACCATGCTGGTGGCAACCACCTACAATATTGTGGACACCTATTTTGTATCAGACCTTGGAGAAAGCAGCGTGGCCGCAGTTGGGATCATGTTCTCTGTCATGGCTCTTATACAGGCTGTGGGTTACACCTGGGGCATGGGTGCAGGAAGTGAGATAGCAAGACTTCTCGGTAAGCAGAAGAAACGTGAGGCAGAGCAGACGCTTGCCACGGCGCTGGCGGGAGGAATACTGTCGGGCGCGATCATGGCGGTTATATTTGCCGTGTTCAGGGAGGAGGTGGTAAGGATTCTGGGAGCCACGGACACAAGCCTTGCTCCCGCTGAGCAGTATGGAATATATATCATGCTGGCGGCCCCGGTCATGTGTGGTGCCTATGTCCTGAACAATGCCCTGCGGGCTGAGGGGCAGCCGTATCTTGCTTTGCTGGGTATTCTGGCAGGCGGGCTGTCAAATGTGTTATTTGACTATATATTGGTGAGAGTGCTTGGACTTGGAATAGCCGGTGCAGGCATAGCGACCCTTGCCGGACAGGGGATAAGCCTTGTCGTCATGTATATATGTGTCAGATCGAGGTGCAGCGTGGTGAGGCTGCATGTGTCTGATATGTGGAGCCTCAGATATGGGAGGCGTATAGTGAGGACAGGACTGCCGTCCTTCCTTAGACAGGGGCTCATGTGCCTTGCGGCAGTCATGATCAGCAGAAGCTGCAGACAGTACGGGGATGGAGCCATGGCGGGGATCACGGTCGCAAATAAGATATTTGCGGTCATATTTGCCGTGCTGGTGGGCTATGGACAGGGATTTGCCCCGGTGTGCGGCTTTGCCTATGGTGCAGGACTTGCATCCAGAGTGAAAAGGTCGTTGAGATTTACCATGATAACTGCGGTGATATTCATGTGTGCCATGGGTGCCGCGACATGGGTGTGGGCATCCGGGCTGGCCGGCGTATTCCTGCGGGACGGTGGCAAGCAGTCTCTGCAGCTTGCGGCGCTGTCGCTCCGGGCACATGCTGTGTCCATGCCATTTGCTGCGGTGTGTATGGTGACTGGAATGTATTATCAGGCTCTTGGAGCATATGGAAAAGCCACTCTCATATCCGCCCTGCGGCAGGGAGTATGCTTCATACCACTGGTGTTCATCCTGCCACGCATATATGGCATAGACGGAGTGGCTTTTGTCCAGGCCGCCGCCGATGTGCTGGCGGGGGTGATCTCGGCTATTTTATACTCTTCCTGGAGTAAGATAAAGACTGTGAAGGTCGGACGATAAAAGGTAACGGCTCAGACAGTTTAAATAAAACAGGTGGCTCATCGGCAATAGTACAAGTCGGTGAGCCACCTGTTTTTTATATATTATTGACCATATACAAATGAAAAATAGTCCGTGTTTATCATCTCGTCCGATATGTACAGACGATTCTCAACCTCCTCGATCATCTGATCCACATATCCGTCAGGTATCTGTGATTCAGGGACGAAGTAAGAGGTCTCTCCCGTGCTGGCATCGTACCTGACCTTGTCGGTTATAAAGCTCTGATCCGCGAAGATCACAAGCTCATCGGAGTCGGACAAAATGTTGCGGCCCGCCAGGAGTCTTGAGTCAAAGTCGGCTCCTAGAAGATTTAACACAGTTGGAAGTATGTCCACACTGGAGCAGAGCTTGTCAACTACTATAGGCTTCTCCATGGATGAGCTCCATATGCCAAACTGGTTGTGGTGGAGCTCAAAGTCATCGCTCTCAATATCCTTGCCCGCCAGTTCGTTGTAGGTTCCGTCGCTGAGCCCGTAAGGGTAGTGGTCGGGAGCAACGATGAACAGGGTATTATCCAGCTTGCCGGCCTCCTCAAGCTTATCCATCAGGAATTCCAGCGCCTTGTCCAGCTCCATCTGGGCTGCCACATATGCGATGGCCTCGTCTGAATAATCACGGCCCTCAAGAGCAGCCTCCGCATCCTCCCTGTTGATGAGACACAGATACTGGTTCTCGTAATTGTATGGCAGATGGCCGGAGAAGCTCATAAAATACATGTTGAATTTGTCGTCCTGAATGAAATCCTCATACACGGCCTCCATACATTCCAGGTCTGAATACATGACGTGGTCAGGTATATCCAGTCCTGCGCCGATGGCCTTGAATGTGGTGTAGCCCATATTCGGATGAGTTCTTGTCCTGTCGTAGTATGTGGCGTCAAAGTCATGGTAGCCGTAGCTCTTGTAGCCCTGTGCGTTCAGCACATTGCCGAGGGCGTATGGCTGGTAGGTGTCCGCAGATGCCTCAAAGCTCCATTTGGAGGATGCCGGGTACTGGCTGAGGCAGTTGGCGTATTCGCCGTCTATGGTGCTGTGATACCACAGTGGATTGTAGAAGTTCGTAAATTCAAAGCCTTCATGGTATATCTTGTACAGTGTCGGTGTTGCCTCCTTGGATATTCCATATGTACTGAGACTTTCGGCAGTGACAAATACCACATTGTACCCCTCGAACATGCCGGTGTATTCGTCCGTGTAAGTTGGCTGTACTCCCGAGAAATATGCGGTCAGGCTCTTAAGCTCCTCGTCGTCGGTCTGGTTGTACAGACTTTGGAAATCTATGCTCTCATCAATCTGCGGAACATATACCGGTTCGGCGGCCTGGGCTGATTCGGTGGACTGCACTGAGCCGTCTGCCTGGGACGCTGATGAAATATCTGCCTCATCTGCAGAGGCGGCATTGATGTCTGATGCGGCAGTCTGCGCATCGGACTGGCTATCTCCAATATCCGCAAGTTCAAATGTCTTGCTCTGGTTGCTCTGTGTCACCATCGTCACGCAGTCTCTTCCGGTAGTGACCATGACTCCTAGCTTGCTCATGGACAGTTCAAGAACATAACGTCCGTGGAACAGCGCATATGGAGTGTAGGCCTCGGTTCCGTGCACTGCCAGCAGACAGATCGCAAGAACCCATGCAGCCGCGGAGATGCCAAGCTGCACCAGCACTGCCTTGAGTGCGCCAAGCTTCTGTCCGATACGGCATCTGCCAAATGAAAACCACAGCCTGTTCATGACGATAAGGCATATAAGTGGCAGCAGGAACAGCACGATGACATACCAGTTGGACTTCAGTGCAGAAAACAGCACGGTTCTAAAGTTCATGGCATCCTGGGCGCCTCCGATGGACACCAGGCTCAAAAAAGTCCTGAATATCTTATAGTACACAAATTGTGCGATATAGTAGATCGTAAATACGCTCCACAGCAGATAGGCTATGGCAGCATTTGCATATCTGTGCCAGAAGGACGTCAGAGCCGACAGGGTAAGTCCGCATGCCAGTGCAAATGTCAGGGGATGGAGTATACTGCTGTCCGCAGAGCGGTAAATTGCAATATGGAACAAAAGCTCCATGTATATGAAAGCCAGCGGGAAGAATACGGAGCGCCATAGCATGCCGCTGTGTCTGTTTTTGGTGTTATCCTGTTTCATCCGGCATCTCCTTATTCCTGTGCAAGTATGTCGTCGAGAGTCTTCCTTACTCCAATAGGATCTGTGACCAGAAGCGTATGGAAGCCAAGCTTTGCCGCAGCGTCAAGATTTGCCTGTCTGTCATCGAGGAAGATGGACTCCTCAGGGACAAGGTTGTACTTGCTACAGAGATGCTCGTAGATGGCGGCATCCGGCTTGGTGACGTGGTACTCGTAGGATACGACCTTTCCGTCTATGTAAGGCAGAAAGTGGAATCTTGGCGTGTGGAGTGCGAACAGTCTCCTTGGGTAATTGGACAACAGGTAAATGTTGTAGCCCCTGTCCTTGAGTCCTTTGAGCCATTTGTCAGCGTCAGGGAACATGTCAACTACATCGTAGATATTGTCCATGAACAGATCTATGTAATCACTGCACTCCGGGCTGAGTTTTTTGAAATGATCTATGAGCTCCTCCTCTGGAATGTCGTCCAGATCGAAATGATTCCACATAGGGTGGTTGATCATGTTGTGATCCAGAGTATCTATCGCTTCGTCGGGAATCCCGAGTTTTTTCATTGTGGAGCGCCAGTGGAAATCAATGAGAACCATGCCCACATCGAAGATTATATTTTTCATTTGGTTGTTCCTTTCTTGTCGCATATTAAGGTTTTGACGGAAATTGTGTCGCCACAGAAATTTTACCTCAAATTATGACAAAAATATATACTTATATCGGAGTTTACATGTTTTTATTTTCTGTACAGGTATGCTATAATGAGCTTTGATTTAGTCAAATGTCATACACAAGGGGAAGGCACTGTATGAAATACGTTTTTGTGGATTTTGAGATGAATCTTATAGATTCGGAACATGGCCAGGAAAAGAAAATATGTAAAAGCGAGATAATAGAGATAGGTGCTGTAAAGCTCGATGACAACTACGATGAGATAGATTCATTTAAGAGTTATGTCAAACCGGCATATGGAACCATGGCGTCGCGTATAATAAAACTTACAGGAATAACAGATGAGATGCTGAAGGATGCCCCTGCCTACGATAAGGCGATCGGGATGTTCATAGAGTGGTGTGCGGATGCGGATGTCATATATGCATGGAGCGAAAACGACCTGAGACAGTTCCGCAAGGAATCAAGACTCAAATCATACACGCACCCTGACATGGACGGAGTAATAGCAAAATGGAAGGATTTCCAGAAGGAATATGCGAGGATGATAGGTACGTCAAGGCGTATTTCCCTGTCGGATGCTGTGTTCTACCTGGGTGAGAATTTTCAGGGGGCGGAGCACGATGCCCTGTGGGATGCCCGCAACACAGCGGAGGTATTCAAGCTGTCAAAGGATGAGGAGAATTTCTTTAAGATCATGGCTCCGGTGATGGATGTATATAAGCCGAAGAAGAAGCTTACATACTCACTGTCGGATGCATTTGGCAATATTCATCTCGATAATAAATGATACATGACATAGATTCAGGAGGCCCGAATGAACTGGAACAGAAAAGACACGATCAGGATCGTTCTTATATTGTGCGGTGTGGTGCTGTTCGCATATATTTTATTCAACTTTGATAAGGTGTCCAGCATGTTTAGCTGGCTTGCAAATATACTCATGCCGTTTGTCATAGGATTCGCCATAGCATTTGTGGTAAATGTACCTATGAAGGGACTCGAAAAGGTGCTGTTTAAGAACAAGGACAGCAGGCTGTACAGGTTCAAGAGGCCGGTGTGCCTCATACTGTCGTTCCTGTGCATAATCGCAGTTCTCACATTTGCAATAACGATGATCATACCGGAGATGTCCAAGACCATCACTGCTTTTGCTGATAAGCTGCCATCGGCCATGGATGACATCCAGAAGAAGGCTATCAAGCTGATGAAGGACCAGCCGGAGATGGTGGATAAGATAAAGAGCATCAATATCAACTGGGATGCGCTCATCTCAAATGTGGTCGATGTGGTCAAGAACGGCGGCGGAAGTGTTCTGTCATCGACGTTCTCGATCGCAAGCAGTGTGGTCGGTGCTGTGGTGGACGTGATCGTGGGACTGTTCTTTGCCTGCTACATACTGGCTCAGAAGGAGACACTGGAGAAGCAGGTCAAGGGAATACTGTATGCGGTGTTCAAGGAGGAGAAGGCTGACAGGTTCATCCAGACATGTGTGCTGGCAGACAGGACATTTTCCAACTTTATATCCGGACAGTGCCTGGAGGCGTGCATACTTGGACTTATGTTCTTTATAACCATGACGATATTCCGCATTCCGTATGCGCTCACGGTGAGTATAATCATAGCGGTATTCGCTCTGATTCCGGTCATCGGAGCATTTGTTGGATGCTTTGCCGGAACGCTTATGATCCTGGTGGAGAATCCGAAGCAGGCCATAGTGTTCCTTATAATATTTGTCGTGCTGCAGCAGATAGAGGGCAACTTCATTTATCCGCATGTGGTCGGAGGCTCCGTAGGACTTCCATCTATATGGGTACTTGTGGCGGTCATGCTGGGCGGCGACCTGATGGGAATATTGGGAATGTTGGTATTTGTGCCGCTGTTCTCGGTGCTCTATGCGATGTCGGAGGAGTATGTGGTGAAACGCCTCAGGGATAAAGGAATCTCGTGGAAGAAATACAATCTGGCGTGCAATATACCGGAGGGCCGGTGGAATGGCAGACTGGATGAGGAATGCGCGTCTGATGTCCGCAAGGTGGACGCGGTGCAGACTGGGGCAAATGAGTCAAATGTGTCGGGCAGTACAGCCGGAAGCGTCAATTCGGGAAAAAGCAATACAGTCAGCAGCAACACTGGAAAAAACAATACAGGAAGAAACAGTAACAGAAATAAAAACTACGAGAAGAGAAAATAACAACGGCGCATATATGACAGCCCATGTGTGGCGGTAATATAGCCGTTCAGAAAGAAGGATATACAAAATGTACAGAGACATAGCGAAACTGGTTTTATACAGAGATCTTGGTGAGGACAGCATACTTATGAAGCTGTCTGGAATATTTGAGGATTTTGATCTCAAGAGATGTGAGAATGCGGAGCTGTGTGCCCGCATATACGATCAGATCAAGAGATTGCTCGACCTTGCGACCAGCTATGGATTTGACAAGAATCTGTGGCACAACTATCTTGCATTTATACTTATCACAAATGAAAATTCATTCAGTATAACCAGTGAGAAGGTTGGAGCGAATGACGGAACAGTCAATTATTTTGCCAAGAATGATTTCAGGATATTCAAGAAGCTTTTCGACTTCGACTTTTCTGAGATCGAGAAGGCACTTGGAATAGATTGTTTCTCAACCATCAACAACTATAAGTCCATAGGCAAGAAGGAGAGAATGTACAACAAGAATGTCAGTGAGAAGGTTCAGGCTGTCAGCAATGCCATAGAGGCGGCTGAGAACGAGGACCAGATATTTGACATAGTGACATCATTCTACAAGGCTTATGGTGTGGGTATGTTCGGACTTAACAAGGCGTTCAGGATCACCCGTGAGCACGGAGATCTGGAGTTTGTACCTATAAATAACACTGAGGATGTCATGCTGGATGACCTCATCGGATATGAGATCCAGAAGAAGAAGATCGTGGACAACACTGAGGCATTTGTGGAGGGCCGCAAGGCGAACAATGCGCTTCTCTTCGGTGACAGTGGAACAGGAAAGTCAACTACGATCAAGGCTATCATCAACGAGTATTACGACAGAGGACTTCGTATGATAGAGATTTACAAGCATCAGTTCCAGGATCTGTCACAGGTCATTTCGCTTATAAAGAACAGAAATTACAGATTTATCATATACATGGATGACCTTTCATTTGAGGAGTTTGAGATCGAGTACAAGTACCTCAAGGCTGTCATCGAGGGTGGACTTGAGATCAGACCTGACAATGTGCTCATCTATGCCACATCGAACCGTCGTCATCTCATCAAGGAGACATGGAATGACAGGAACGACATGGAGGTCAACAATGGTATTCACAGAAGCGATACCATTCAGGAGAAGCTGTCACTGGTCAACAGATTCGGTGTCACCATCAGCTACAGCGCACCTTCACAGAAGGAATACTTCGAGATCGTCAAGGGCCTTGCGGAGAAGGAGCACATCACCATGGACGAGAAGGAGCTCTGCGCAGAGGCAAACAAGTGGGAGCTTGCACATGGCGGCATAAGCGGACGTACTGCACAGCAGTTTATCAACTACCTTAAGGGGCAGGGATTGTAAAAGATATAATGGGCTATTCTCTTGTGAGAGGATAGCCCATTTGTAGATCTATATGGTTTTATCTGGTAGGGATAATAGTTTGTCAATGACGGGATGTATCATTGACGATTCAGATATGGCATTTATCGCACATAACTTATGTCCGGCATCCTTGCTGGAGGCGCCACAATGGAATACCCGTTCGGTAGGAAAACCATAATCAATGACAATCAATCTATCGTGGCAATCCGGGTTAGGTTTGATTCTTAATGGAGGGTACTGATTCTCAAAATCGTTTACAATATCCGTGGTGAGAAAACCTCTTCTTCCATGACCATTTTCGGTAAAAAGGATAACCTCTACTCCTGATTTCTTTTGTGAGAGTAGGTGTAATGTCTTGGAGTTCATGTAATCATCCACTACATAGATTGATTTTTCTGCCTGTTGGTAAATATCTATATAGGCTATGTCTGCTTCAAATTTTTGACCTTTGTAAATAATAAAGTTTTTAAAATCTTTATCCGATATAAAGTTGTCATTAATTCGAGTAATATTTCCTTGAATGGACTCTAGTTCTCTGGCTGTTTTGTTTTGATTGTCAATTACTCCTGTAAGTTGAATAGACAATTCGGATACTCTTGCGGTTACCATCTTCATCTCAGATTGGGTAACAAATTGCTGATTTTGTATGATAAAATGCCGCATCTCTTTGAAAGCCCGTATGATAAATATACTTTGCTGTTCGGCGAGTTCACCTTTGAGAACGGTTGCAAGCATATAGATTCCCTGTTCAGTGAATGCATATGGCAGACTTCTGGACATTGAGTTATAGTTTGCGGTGACATTTTGGCACCGCAAATTGTCGTATTCCTCTTTGGTGAGCTGGAACATAAAATCCTGTGGAAAACGAGCAATATTTCGTTTGACCTGTCTGTTGAGATTCTTCACTTCGTATCCGTAGATTCGCGCCAGGTCATGATCTAACATTATCTGTTGTCCCCTGATTATGTACACACAGTTTAAAATGGATTCAAAAGTGACTAATGTTGAAGTTTCTGCCATAGGTAGTGTATTCCCCTTTGTTGATTGGTGATTTATAAATCTTCCAAGTGTTGCAAATTTTTAAGTGCATCAATATAAGCTAACAGTCTTTTCTGCTGTTCTTTTTTTAATGTGTGATAATCATTGATTATCTGTATATCAAGAGGTGAAAATGGCTCGTCAGATTCGATTATCGCTATTTCACTTTGACCATCAATATCTTTACCTGTCAGTAGTTGTTCTGGTGTGATTTGCAGAACATGACAGATATCTATTATTTTATCTGCTGTCGGATTTGTCTTTTTCTTTTTCCATTCGCTAATGGTACTTGTTGCAATTCCTACCTGTTTTGCAAATTCTGACTGAGTCATGTTTCGCTTTTTCAATAATAGTAAAATTCGTTCACTTATGGTCACAATTGAGTCCTCCATGCGATTCATATATATGAATATAAT
>CAVCCL010000067.1:0-5398 GCA_963600665.1 Bifidobacterium catenulatum
GAGTGTATACAAGGATGCAGTCCAGAACATAGTCAGCATGACTGTGGAAGCTTACGACAAAGAAGACCTTCAGCAGGCATCCCATGTGGAGCCGCTTGAGGAGGCGATCAATGAGCTCAACAGCGCGGTGAAGAAGCAGCATATCAAGAGACTCCAGAAGGGCAAATGTACCATCGAGCTTGGAATTTCGCTGGAGAATCTTATCAACAATTACGAGAGAGTTGCAGACCACTGTTCCAACGTGGCGGTGGCGATGCTCCAGTTAAAGTCAGATAATTTTGATACGCATGAATATCTGGATAACATGAAGAAGGATTCCAACATAGATTTCCAGAGCATGTACACATATTACAGAGAGATGTACAAGCTGAAGTGATATCTTATGAACATAAATAAAAGAAATAATGATAAAAATAAAAAAGCAATATGCATGTAAATAAAAGTGGTATTGCATAGGGGAAGGAGACAGAGATGGCAGTACATATTTATATTGTAGAAGACGATAAGAATATAAGAGAGATCGAGATGTTTGCGCTGAAAAACAGCGGATATGCGGTGGAGGAGTTTGAGAATGCGAAATCATTCTTCTCAAGGACTGTGGAGAAGGTTCCTGATCTGGTGCTTCTGGATATCATGCTCCCAGACATGGATGGTCTTGAGATAGTGAAGAAGCTCAGGAGCAGACCGGATACTGTCAGAGTTCCTATCATCCTTGTGACAGCCAAGACCACAGAGCTTGACAAGGTCAAGGGACTGGATATAGGAGCGGACGATTATCTGACCAAGCCATTTGGCGTGATGGAACTTATATCCAGAGTCAAGGCACTGCTCAGAAGAAGCAGAGCACTCCAGGATGACAAGCAGCTTGTGCTCGGGGATATCACCCTTGATTCAGAGAGACGTGAAGTGCATGTGGGCGGCGAGCTGTGCGAGCTTACCTTCAAGGAGTTCGAGCTCTTAAAGCTTCTCATGGTGAATGCTGGTATAGTCCTTCACAGAGATACCATCATGTCGGATGTGTGGGGCACAGATTACGAGGGAGAGTCCAGAACCCTTGATATGCATATCAAGACTCTGAGACAGAAGCTTGGCGAAGCCGGCAATATGATAAAGACAGTCAGAAATGTAGGATACAAGATGGAGTAGCATATGGGTAAGAGAGACGATAAAAGACTGAAAAAGGTTATCAATCTGGAGTTCATCACATTTTCACTGGTGGCCATAGCGGTGACCATGGTCCTGTCGACGTTCATATTCTATGAGGTGTACAAGGCGGAGATCATAAGGGATCTGAAGGGCTATGCCGAGGTGCTTAAGAATACCGGAGATTTTGACGGGGATGACACAAGTGTTTATGCAAGTGTGGATACTGAGGATCTCAGACTGACGCTGGTTGCACCTGATGGCAGCGTTTTGTATGACAATCAGGCAGACGAGACTTCCATGCAGAACCATCTTGACAGACCGGAGATAGCGGAAGCGTTTGAGCATGGGGATGGCAATGTTATAAGAAAGTCGGCAACGCTGAATAAGAGCACATATTACTATGCGATAATGCTCAAGTCTGGTCGCGTCCTCAGAATTGCCAGAGAGACAAACAATGTACTTAGTATGTTCCTTGCGGCGGTGCCGGTCATGCTGGTGGTGATGGCGCTTCTGGTCTGTGTCACGATCATAGTGACGCACTATCTGACCAGAAATATCCTGAAGCCAATAGAGCAGATGGCGAACAGTCTGGATGATGATACGCACATAGTTGCGTACAAGGAGATGCGTCCATTCATAGACACGATACAGAAGCAGCATGCAGATATAGTGAAGAGTTCGCAGATGAGGCAGGAGTTCACGGCAAATGTATCACATGAGCTCAAGACACCACTCACATCCATATCTGGATATTCGGAGCTCATAGAGACCGGTATGGCGACTGAGGCGGATGTGCACCATTTTGCAACTGAGATACACAAGAACTCCAACAGACTGTTAACGCTCATCAACGACATAATCAGGCTGTCCGAGCTGGATGTGTCTGAAGATGCTCCGGTGATGGAGAAGATAGATCTGGCGGTCATAGCGAGAACGGCCACGGACATGCTTGCGATAAATGCGGAGAAGAACAGCGTGACTCTCAGCTACGATGGCAACCATGGATATATATATGCAAATAAGATGATGATGGAGGAGCTTGTGTACAACCTCACAGACAATGCCATCAGGTACAATAACAAGAACGGAAAAGTGGATGTGTCTGTAAAGACTGTGGATGATAAGGTGATTCTTCGTGTGAAAGATACAGGAATAGGAATCCCGAAGGAGCATCAGGAGAGGATATTTGAGAGATTCTACAGAGTGGATAAGAGCAGATCCAAGTCCACAGGTGGTACGGGTCTTGGCCTTGCCATAGTAAAGCATATAGTTGCCAGAAATAATGCACAGCTTGATATGGACAGCGAGCCTGGCAAGGGAACGGACATATCTGTCACATTTGACAAGTACAGGGAAGATGAACAATAATGCAGTCGAAATCAATGAATGTTGGTTTGGGATACTGTAAAAGAAAAGAATAGATGCTACAATAAAAAGGAGCCTGGTGGAAGTGTTTTAGCCAGACTCCTTAAGTATATTGGTATTCACACACACCAACGTTAAGTTCGAAAATATGTGAAATCTTCTGAATTTAATAATATAATACAGCATGTTACGAAAAAAATCAAGTGGTAATTATGCATAACATACAATGCGGTTTATACATAATTCACAAAACATGCAGTTGAAAGGCAGATAATTTTGGCGGATCGGAAGGAAACAAATTCTTGATTATTGAATTTTATAGTATTACTATATGGTCTTGAATAAGGAGAGTGATAGTATGTCAGCAAACGAATATTTAAGGGCTCAGAAGCTTGGTGAGAAGAGATATCAGGCAGCCGTAGCAAAAAATGAATATCCATATCTTCCGGTTTTGGATGAGATAATATCACCATCCGACACTGTGGGTGAGGTGAATCTTGGTCTCCAGACCATATCGCTTGACCGCGTGGTTGGAACCGCTACCGCTGCAAGGACGACGGCGTTTGCTAGTAATTTTATGCCTATATTGGATTATCATACTGAATTTGGAATGAAATGGGCCGCATTGTGTGAGTCCCACATAGAGGAAGGTATACATGACCCGATAAAGGTATATGAGTATATGAACAAATTCTATGTAGTAGAAGGAAATAAGAGAGTGAGTGTGCTCAAATACTTTGGTGCGGACTCAGTTCCTGCCATGGTTACGAGAAAGATACCTAGAAGGACAGACTCACTTGAGAATAAGATATATTTTGAATTTATAGATTTCCACAAGCAGACAGGGATCAACTATGTATATTTCTCACAGCTCGGTGGATATGATAAGCTCAGGGAGTTCATAGGAACCACTAAGGATGCGGTTTTCACAGAGGATGAGAGGTTGGATTTCAACTCGGCACATCTCGCATTTGAGAAGGCTTATCTTGCCAAGAAGGGCAATGAGGAGCTCACTATAACAGTGGACGATGCCATGCTTGTATTCCTCAATGTATACGGCTATGAAGCTCTTAAGAACATGACTACATCCCAGGTGAAGGACAGTGTTGACAAGGTATGGAATGAGATAGTCCTCACAAATGAGAAGAAGGATAAGACGGTTCTCCCAAAGCTTGATCCTGTGGAGCCTAAGAAGTCCATACTCGACAGGGTTATAAAGCCATCAGGCCCTTCGAACCTGAAGGTGGCATTTGTGTATGATAAGTCACCTGCCAACTCGGTCTGGACATACAGCCATGAACTGGGTAGAATGGACATGGAGAATAAACTTGGAGATTCTGTCGACAGCAGAACCTTCTGTAATGTGGATACACCTGCCAAGCTGACAGAGTGTCTTGGAAGGCTTGTGGATGAGAAGTATGATGTGATATTTACGACAGGACCTGAGATGCTTCCTGAGGCTCTTAAGACTGCAGTGCTCCACCCGGAGATAAAGATACTTAACTGTTCCCTCAGCCTTGCGAACAGCCATGTGCGTACCTATTATGCAAGAATGTATGAGGTGAAGTTCCTCACCGGTATGATAGCGGGAAGCCTTTGTGCTGACGGACAGATAGGATATGTAGCTGATTACCCGATATTCGGAACAACAGCGAACATCAATGCATTTGCCATCGGAGCAAGGATGGTCAACCCTAGGGCAAAGATATATCTGCAGTGGACGAAGGTCAAGAATGCTGATCCACAGAAGTTCTTCGAGAGAAACGGAATAACATATATATCCGATAGAGATATGATCATGCCGGATGATGCGTCACGAAACTTCGGACTTTATCACTATGATCAGAATGGAGAGGTTGTCAATCTTGCCATGCCTTTCTACAACTGGGGTGCTTTCTATGAGAGGATCCTCAGATCCATACTGGAGGGCAATTGGAAGCAGGAGGAGAAGAACGAGACTGGTAATGCGATAAGCTACTGGTGGGGTATGTCAGCGGGAATAGTTGACGTCATATGCTCAAAGCATCTTCCAGCCGGAACACAGAAGCTCATATCGGTTATGACAAACCTCATAAGAGAGGGCGCTATCACACCGTTCAGCGGAAAGCTTACATCCCAGAACGGAATAGTGAGAAATGAAGATGACGGAGCGATGCTCCATGAAGATATACTCAAGATGGATTGGCTTGCAGAGAATGTAGTGGGTATGCTTCCTACAGAGGACGATCTTGTCGATGAGGCAAAGACGGTAGTCGCACTTCAGGGTATAGACACACCGGAGAGTCTGGAGCTCAAGTCGGTTCCGGAAGTGAAATAAGATAAATCTCCTACGGAGAAGGTATACTGTAGTACAGGGGAATAGATACGTGAAGATTTTGTTGTTGGCGGATGAAGAATCCAAGTATTTGTGGGATTATTTTGATAAGAGTAAGGTTGAAGGCATAGACTTGATAATATCCTGTGGCGATTTATCGCCACAGTATTTGTCGTTCCTTGCGACATTCAGTCATGCGCCCGTTCTCTATGTCCATGGCAATCATGATGTGTGCTACAAGGATACACCGCCAGGGGGCTGCGAGTGCATAGACGACAAGCTTTATGTGTATAAGGGTGTCAGGATTCTGGGACTTGGCGGTTCGATGGAATACAAGTTTGGCGGTGCGGATCACCAGTATTCCGAGCGTGCGATGGCCAGGAGGATACGGAAGCTCAGGTTTAAGATCATGAGGAACAAGGGCTTTGACATACTTGTTGCCCATTCGCCTGCATACAGGATAAATGATTCCGATGATCTTCCTCATACAGGTTTTAAGTGCTTTAGAACGCTTATGGAGGAGTACAGACCTAAGTATTTTGTCCATGGTCATGTGCATATAAATTATGGAAG
>CAVCCL010000067.1:5408-11109 GCA_963600665.1 Bifidobacterium catenulatum
CTATGAGAGATATATTATTGAAATTTAGACAGAAATATTTTGAAATTAAATAATTTTGGCAAAAAGACAGGAATAAATCAAATTTATTGCTGTCTTTCTTGCGAAAATGGAGTTTTTTTGATAAACTGTGGTGAGTTGATATAGTTTATTGATAAGATCCGGAGAAGATCCGGGATGGTGAACAGGGATTGGATAAAGGAAGGAGGCATGAGGTTTGGAAAGAAACAGCGAGGAATATAACAGAATACTGGATGAGCTTACAGGTTATTGTACAGAATCTGGCAAGATAGACCAGAACCTCTATGTCAATTATGATGTCAAGAGAGGTCTCAGAGATTCCACAGGAAAAGGTGTACTCACGGGACTCACAGAGATATCTGATGTCATAGGATATGATGTTATAGATGGTGAGAGAGTGCCGACTGATGGTCGTCTGTATTATCAGGGGTACAATGTTGAGGATCTCGAGAGAGGTTTTCACGGAAGTAAATTCGGATTTGAGGAGACTATGTATCTCCTGTTGTTTGGAAAGCTTCCAAATGAGCAGCAGTTTAGGAGATTTGTTGAGATGATGGAGTGCTACAGGGAGCTCCCTAGAAAGTTTACGAGAGATGTCATCCTCAAGGCGCCAAGCAAGAATATGATGAACGTTCTGCAGAGATGTGTTCTCACACTCTATTCATATGATGATAATCCGGATGATATAAGCATAGAGAATGTTCTCAGACAGTGTATGGAATTGATAGCACAGTTCCCCGTGATAGCTGCATATGGTTATCAGGGCTACAAGCACTATTTCCACGACATGAGTCTTGTAATACACAATCCGAAGCCGGGGCTTTCCACTGCGGAGAATTTCCTGAGACTTATCAGATCGGATAAGAAATATACAGAGCTTGAGGCGCAGGTTCTTGACATATGTCTGGTTATACACGCTGAGCACGGCGGTGGTAATAACTCCACATTTACAACTCATGTAGTATCGTCGACAGGAACAGACACATATTCTGCAGTTGCAAGTTCACTTGGATCGCTGAAGGGACCTAAGCATGGTGGTGCGAACCTCAAGGTTCAGCAGATGTTTGATGACCTCAAGAGCCATGTCAAGAACTGGGATGATGAGGCTGCACTGGAGGAATATCTTACAGGACTTCTTGACAAGAAGGGCTTTGACCACTCTGGCCTTATATATGGAATGGGTCATGCGGTATACACCAACTCAGATCCTAGAGCAAGGATACTCAAGGGATATGCAGAGAGACTTGCCCAGGAGAAGGGCAGGACAAAGGAATTTGAGCTGTACAAGAAGGTTGAGGAGATATCAGGAAGACTGCTTGCAGCCAGAAGACGCAGCGGCAAGCCTATATCGGCAAATGTAGACTTCTACAGTGGATTTGTATATACGATGCTCGGTATCCCTATCGAGCTGTTTACTCCTATATTTGCCATCGCACGTATTGCGGGATGGTCAGCGCATAGAATAGAGGAGCTTGTCAATGCCGGCAAGATCATCAGACCTGCATACAAGTATGTGGGAACACACAGAGAGTATCTGCCGATGGAAGACAGATAAAGAGGATGTACGGCAGATTAAGATAAGACCGGAGAATACAATAGACATGCATACAGCGCTTCAATCTTCAATAGACAAGGTTGGGGCGCTTAGTGCATTTGATGACAAGGAGATGACCTGGAACATGAAAGATAAGAATAAGAACGCAAAGACTGAGGAAAAGACAAATGTCATGCGCATACTTGACAGCAAGAAGATAAAGTACAACCATTACTGTTATGTGGAGACAGGCGAGACGAATGGAGAGAAGGTTGCTGCCATACTTGGACAGGATCCTGCGTATGTGTATAAGACTCTGGTGACCGTTGCGAAGTCCGGCGCAAATTACGTGTTTGTAATTCCTGTCAAGGAGGAACTTGATCTCAAGAAAGCTGCGAAGACTGTGGGAGAGAAGTCGATAGATATGCTCAAGGCAAAGGAACTCCTTCCTCTTACCGGTTATATACATGGCGGCTGCTCACCTATTGGTATGAAGAAGTTTTTCAGGACCACGATAGATGCAAGTGCTAAAGATCTTGATAAGATGTATGTGAGCGCGGGTAAGGTTGGGTATCAGATAGAGATAGCCCCTGCGGATCTGGAGAAGGTCATACGTCTGGAGTATGCGGGTGTGACTGTGTAAAGGGCTAAATTACATGGCAAAAAGCTGAAATTAAAAAGTAGAAATATTAAAAAGCTGAAATATCAGACCTATAGGACAAAAAGCAGGAATATGAGACTCTGCAGCGAAGTTTGCTGAGTTTCATATTCCTGCTTTTAGTTTATCTGTGAAACGTATCTGCCTCGACCGATCCGTTGTTATCTCTGCCATCTTCCGGCAGCACCGCAAGGAAGAACAAGACCTGTCTCAGTGACAGGAAGTCCGATCTCATCTGCCACAACATGTCCGCCAAATCTGCTCTTTACCTCTGTGGATATCATATATGTGAGCACCGCAGGCGCAAGACCTGTTGTATATGAATTAACAAGGAAGAAAAGCGGCTTGTCACAGAGAAGCTGGCTGCAGAGCTTGATGAAAGGATGGATCTTCTCCTCAATCTTCCATATCTCACCCTTGGGACCTCTGCCATATGATGGTGGGTCCATGATGATCGCATCGTATTTGTTGCCGCGCCTTATCTCTCTTTCGACAAATTTCACACAGTCGTCAACTATCCATCTGATCGGTGCGTCTGCAAGACCTGATGACACTGCATTTTCTTTTGCCCATGTGACCATTCCCTTGGATGCATCAACATGGGTGACTGCGGCTCCGGCTTTGGCGGCTGCACAGGTTGCGCCCCCTGTGTATGCGAACAGGTTCAACACCTTAATATCCTTTTTAGGAGAATTTTTTATCAATTCACTGAACCAGTCCCAGTTGGCTGCCTGCTCAGGGAACAGACCTGTGTGCTTGAAGCTGAATGGCTTCAGATTGAATGTCAGGTCTCTGTAGTTTATCGTCCACTGCTTAGGCAGGCTGAAAAACTCCCATTCTCCTCCGCCTTTGTTGCTTCTATGATAATGTCCGTTCAGTTTATTCCATGCAGGATTTTTCTTTGGAGTGCTCCACAGAACCTGGGGATCCGGTCTGAGCAGAGTGTATTTGCCCCAACGCTCAAGCTTTTCTCCGTCAGAGCAGTCAATAACTTCATAATCCTTCCATCCATCTGCTATCCACATATATGTAATCCTTCCTTATAAAAATAACTTCAAAAAATATATCCTATAGATTATACTTGTATCAAAGCGCTGCGTCAAGGCTGCCGTGTGCATGGATTCGGCGGTGAACGCATGTGGCTGGATGTCGGAAAAAAGATGATAGAAATTGATGGCATAGATTGATGACAGAGATTAATTACTATACAGATTGTTGGTAATGGAGAGGCTGGAATAATGGCAGATATAAGTATAAAAGATTTAACAGAAGAGATGGTACAGTGTGATCCCCACAAGATCATTCTCAGTGGCGGACGCGGTGAATACAGAAAAGTGGTATTTGAGAGAAAAATCATAGGCGGTAAAAGGTGCTTTCAGATAGAAAGGTACACGGAGAAGCAGGTGTTCCACCGGAATATGGATGAGGACGAGCTTGAAGAAGCACTGGCCGGAGATCTGCAGGATGGATTCAGACAGATAAACATGTTCTCAGCCCGGGAGGAGTGGGATGTGAAGATCTCAAAGAAGGGCAAAATAGCTGTGAATAAGAGGTGTACGGAGAATAAACTCATAACTGTTCAGGGGAACAACCGAAGAAAGAAATATATCCTCGAGGAGGGAATGGATATCCCTGTATTTACCCATCTGGGTATATTTACAAAGGATGGCAAGGTTGTGCACTCCATGTATGACAAGTTTAAGCAGATCAACAGATTTGCGGAGATCGTGGACGATGTCATGAAGAATTACAACAAACCTTCTATTAATATAGTAGATTTCGGATGCGGCAAATCATATCTGACATTCATAGTTTATTATTATCTGCATGAGGTGAAGGGGCTTGATGTCCATATAACCGGCCTGGATCTCAAGGAACAGGTGATAAAAGACTGCAATGCGCTGGCGGAGCAGTTCGGCTATACCGGATTAAAATTCGAGCTTGGGGATATAAATGGATACAAGACGGATGTGGATGTGGACATGGTCATGACGCTGCATGCGTGTGATGTTGCCACGGACTATGCGCTGTACAATGCCATTTGCTGGAACGCACAGTATATATTGTCTGTGCCTTGCTGCCAGCATGAGCTGAATAAACAGATGCATTCTGAAGAGCTGGCGGCTTTGACAAGATATGGCATCATCAAGGAGAGGATAGCTGCACTGGCAACAGATTCCATCCGTGGACTTATGCTGGAAGCCTGCGGATACAAGACGGATATAATGGAGTTTATAGACATTGCACATTCCCCGAAAAATCTGTTGATAAGGGCAGTGAAGAAGAATGTATCTCCAGACAGGAGAAATAAGGCTCTGAAGGATGCGGAAGCACTTTGCGAGGAGTTTGGATTCAGACAGACTCTGATGGAGATGCTTAAGGCGGACGGCAGGATATGATTGGATTAAACCTATGGTTTGTTGTATGTGTGTGATGGTTGTGGCATATTAGTAAGGAGGATATCATGAGGGCTGCGCTGTATATAGATTGTGATAGCATAGAGGCAAAGGCTGTGCCTGTTATATATGAGGAGATAATCAAGACGGACAAGGTTGTCATTTGTAAGATGTTTAATTCAGACAGGGATGACGACAGCTTTATGGAGAGTGCGGGAAGGTTCAGAATACAGGACTGTATGCACGGAGAGTATAAGGTATCATCGGCGATGGTGGCACTGGCTGTGGAGGTCATGGCGGATGCTGCGCTTTCAAAGCCTGAGCGCATATATATAGCAACGGGTGACAGCCTGGCTGTTCCTCTTCTCGACAAGCTGAGACTCACGGATATAGAGGTTGTGGTTGCCGGTCCGTGTGACGCAGACAAAATCCTTGTGGACAGCGCCCGGAGATATATGTATATAGATGTTCTTGCCGGAGAAAAATGCACTGCTGATATACCGGATATAAGTGATATAGCAAAGGAGATATATTCGGTTTCTTCCTATTATAAAGGACAGGGAAGAGATGCTGTCATGGAACAGGTATATGAAGGGGTAGTGAGAAGATACCCGGATTTTGACGTGAGGAATTACGGTTATACTCATCTTGATACATTTGTGGAGCATAATGTGAGCGGAGTGAAGGTTTATACCGATGAGAATGGCGTGGCAAAGCTGGCATTGGTCGACGACAGGGAGGAGATAGACACATTTGCATATGAGTATATGACGGGCAGAGGATATAAGATAGATGATATGGCAGAGCTGCTCGATGCGATCCGAAGCAGATTTCCTGGGTTTGAGATGGAGAATTATGGTTACCATACAGATTATGGGTTCATCTTAAGCTTTTCGAAGTTCGAGATATGGGAGAACAAGGGGATAAAGATGAAGAGGACATTCAAGCTGAGTGAATCTGACGAGTGATACCCTGTAAATACCCGTTAAAAAATAATTCAAAAAAACATAAAAAAATTAAAAAAACCTCTTGATTTAAAGAAATCCCTAGTATATAATCAAACGTGCTGTGGCATGATAGCTGAGAAGCGGAGGT
>CAVCCL010000068.1:0-2517 GCA_963600665.1 Bifidobacterium catenulatum
CTATGCTTGCTAAGTTCCGCAGGGATATGGATGCAGACAAGAGACAGGAGTTTGTGTATTCATTTTTCCCGTTTATGTTTGGAATATATCCATATACGGTTGTGACGGATAAGCAGAAAGAGGCCATGAGGCTTGCCGGAGTTGACTATACATATAGTTCATTGTACGATCTGACTTTCGTTGCAGCAAAGAGAATGTTGAAAAACTAGTGAACAGCTATGAATTATGTTGACACGTGATATAATTTTGATATACTTTTAGACATAAATTTATTATTTTGCGGGCGGGGAAGATATATGAAAGATAAAAAAACTATAATTCTGTTGGTGATCAGTGCCATCATATTCGCGGTTGATATTGTGTTTAAAAGCGAGATAGATAAGGCGATATTTTGGATAATTTTAATTATCGGATGGATACTACTGATAAAGCAAAAGAGAGCTGCAGATGGCAGGAACGAGTAAAAAATAGAGCGTGTTCAAATGGAAGGACATGCTCTATTTTTTGCTATGATATATATGGGTATTATTTCTATAACAGCTCCATAAGTTTATTTGCAGCAACGCTCATACCACGACGCCTGTCACTGATGATACACATGTGACGCTTGGGTATGGGCTTTTTAAATTGCAGGCGGAACAGGTCGCCGCGGTCTATATAGCTCTGGGCGAAGTCTGCCATGATGGAGCCGATGCCGAGATTTCTCATGACGAACTGGGCGATCATATCACTGGTCGACAGCTCAAACTCAGGCTGCAGAGTCACGCCCTCATGGCTTAGAAATGTGTCAACGTATGCACGTGTGCTTGTGTCGTGCTCCAGGCAAATGATCGGAAGATCATCAAGATCATGGTAGTCCAGGGTTTTGCCCTGAAGATAAGAGAACCTTGGTCCGGCGATGAAGATATCTTCGATCTCTCTTGCCTGCCTGATCTCCATGTGAGGATCGGCAGGAAGAGGACTGGTGACGATACCGAAGTCTATGTTGCCTGAAAGCAGATGATTTATTGTGCTGGGGGTCGGAGCATTTGTGACATGAACCTTGATCCCCGGATATAGCTGGTGGAAATGCTCCAGATATGGCAGGAGATAGAACTGCAGAGTCATATCGCTTGCACCTATCCTTATCTCACCGGTCTCCATGTGGAGGAGCTGTGAGAGTTGCTGCTCACCCAGGGAGATAGATTCGTATCCCGCTGCAACGTGGGAGTAGAGGATCTCTCCGGCATTTGTCAGGGAGACACCCTTCTTTGTTCGTATGAACAGTTCTATGCCGATCGCCTGCTCCAGTGCTTTGACTGCCTGACTTACGGCTGGCTGGGATATGCACAGTTCCCTGGCTGCAGCGGATATGCTGGAAGCTTTGGCAACATGGTAGAAGATTTTGTAATATTCGAAATTTATATTCATATATAATTTCCTCCAAATCTGATATAGAATGCTCGTACGTGTAAGTAAGCAATACGTTTTATTGCAAAATAATTCAGGCCTTTTTATTGTTCTATAACGGTCTGGCTGAAATAAATTTGCTTAAAAATTTATGCATATATAATATAAGTAAAATGATGTTTGAGATGGACAAAATCCATCATATTTACAGTTTATGTTGGTTTCCGCAAAATGTAAAGATAAATATAAGATACACTTATAATAAATATAAATAATATTGATTTTACTTATGACATTATAGTGTTATAATGAGAAAGTATTAAATATTTCAAAATGCTGCGAAAGCGAGGAAAAGTATTATGGTAAGAGCGGTTGTAGGAGCCAATTGGGGCGATGAAGGAAAAGGTAAGATCACAGACATGTTAGGCCAGGAGTCAGACATAATCGTAAGATTCCAGGGAGGTGCCAACGCAGGTCACACAATTGTCAATGACTATGGTAAATTTGCTTTACATACACTTCCATCAGGAGTGTTCTACAGTCACACAACAAGTATCATTGGAAACGGTGTTGCACTTAACATCCCTGTCCTTTTCAAGGAGATAAAGTCCATCACAGACAGAAATGTACCAATGCCTAAGATCCTTGTATCTGACAGAGCACAGATGGTTATGCCATACCACATTCTCTTCGACGAGTACGAGGAGGAGAGACTTGCTGGTAAGTCATTCGGATCAACAAAGTCAGGAATCGCTCCATTCTATTCAGATAAATATGCAAAGATCGGTTTCCAGGTAAGCGAACTCTTTGATGAGGACGCACTGAAGGAGAAGATCGAGAGAGTTATAGTACAGAAGAACGTTCTTCTTGAGAACCTGTACCACAAGCCACTCTTAAAGGTTGACGATATATTCAACACACTCATGGAGTACAAGGAGATGGTTGCTCCTTATGTATGTGATGTATCAGCATACCTCTACGAGGCTATCAAGGAGGGCAAGAACATCCTTCTCGAGGGCCAGCTTGGTTCACTTAAGGATCCGGATCACGGAATCTACCCAATGGTTACATCATCATCAACTCTGGCAGCTTACGGTGCCATCGGTGCTGGTATACCTCCATACGAGA
>CAVCCL010000069.1:0-6458 GCA_963600665.1 Bifidobacterium catenulatum
GTCTTAACGTTGTTCTTGAGTTCAACACCGAGATTACCATAGTCCCATGTATTTGCGAGACCACCGTAAATCTCTGAACCTGGATAAACAAATCCTCTGCTCTTTGCCAATGCAACGATCTTGTCTAATGTCTTTTCCATCGTAATCCTCCAAATCATATTCGAATTTTCTTCGCTCTATCCGCCTTATTTTATACTCATTCAAATATTTTTGCAAGGTTCACGGCATATTTTGTAATATTATTTATACAAAGCTACTATAATTAGTGCCGCCAGACATTACCCGATGACTTCTTCTTATTGCTTACTCGTTATGACTCTTGTATAATAGCATCAGATTGGTTCTTTCAAAAGTTCCAATTTCAAGTATTTTTATAGCACCAATTATATATTAGAAAGGAACATCAGAATGATATCAATAGATAAGACCTCCAGTAAGTCTCTATACGAACAATTATATGAACAGATGAAATCCGAGATACTTAACGAGCACTATACCGCAGGTGAAAAACTCCCTGCAACAAGGCAGCTAGCCGCCGAACACAAGCTGAGCCGCAACACAGTAGTATCCGCCTACAACCAGCTTGAACTTGAGGGCTATATACGATCCGTGACAGGCTCCGGCTATTATGTTGAGAACATCACTGCATTTACACCTGACAAAAAGTCGGAACAAAAACATAGCGTACACTATTCATCCAGACGCCCCGGAAAGACATTTGACTATACATTCAGCTACGGCAATCTGGACTACAACTGTTACCACTCAAAGGCCTGGCGCAAATGCCTCATGAACGCATGGGACATGATATCCATGGCTGATACCGCATCCTACCAGATGTCGCAGGGAAGCTATACCCTCCGCAGTCTTATCACCGAATACCTGTACATGTCCAGGGGTGTAAACTGCACACCGGAGCAGATCATTCTCACAAGCGGCCATCAGAGATCCATAGATATAATCACCCATATATTCAGTCCGTCTGATTATTCATTTGCCATGGAAGACCCTGGTTACAATGGAACCTGGGAGATCGTCAGCCAGAGTCCGTTCAGGATCATTCCTATACCACTTGATGACGACGGTGTATCCATAGAACATATACAGCGTCTCAGAGATACACTGTTATACGTGACTCCATCCCACCAGTTTCCTATGGGAAGCATACTACCTATCAGCAAGAGGCTGGAGCTCATAGAGTGGGCGGCTCAATCGGGAAGTTATATCATCGAGGATGATTACGACAGCGAACTCAGATACCAGAGCAGACCAATCCCATCCCTGCAGTCCATCGATAACAGTGATCACACTATATACCTCGGTACATTTTCCAAATCCATGTCACCGGATCTTCGAATATCATATATGGTGCTTCCCGCAGATCTGATGAAGGCATATGAATCCAGATATTCACACACCAACTGCACAGTTCCAACGGTTCTGCAGCTTGCACTTATTGAATTTATACAGAGTGGGAATTATCAGCGCCACATAGGCGCCATGAAGAATCACTATAAAAAGAAGCATGATTATATATTGAATTATGTGAAACAGAATCTTGAAGATGATGTGATCATGTATGGTGCCGGAGCCGGTCTCCACTTTGTAACAGAAATTAAGAACTCCCATCTCACCCAGACTGAGCTCATATCAGCCTTTGAACAGAAAGGAATACGCATCTTCTCCACCGAACCATTCTGGATAAGAAAGAATCTCTGTCCTGAGAACCAGCTACTGTTCGGTTTCAGCGCCATACCATACGAAAAGCTTCCCGGTGCGATGGAGGTGTTCTCTAAAATAATATATTCAATGTAATTATTATGACTATATACAGGTTATGTACAAAAAAGAAGAGACTCTCACGTCATGTAAGATTCTCTTCTTTTTCATTTTATTTTTTCTATTTATAACTTCTTATTGCTTTAATACGTCAATCCACCTGTAGATTCGTTGAATTTGAACTTCAAGTCACGGCAGCGAGTCTATGATCTCCACCGACTTGAACTTCCTGTCTACATACATATCCATGAACTGCTTTGACACGAGCTGTATCTCCGCCAGTACGGGATCGGACACATTAAAGTTATACATCTTGCCAAGTGGTGCACCATTTATGTACTGTATCGTGTATACTGCATCATCCGATAGATGAAGCGGATGTTTTGCCCGGCCTTTGCATCCATCGCATAGCAGTCCGCCGGATGCTGCATCGAACACATTTGACACCTCAGCCTTGCCGCATACCGGACAATGAAAACTCTGTATTCCCTGTCCGAACACATCCATAAGTTTTATCTCGTACACACACCGGATGAGCTTTGCAGGCATTTGTCCTTTCTCAAGAGCTTTCAAACTAACATATAACAGATTGAGATAATCTGCTGCCCTGTCACCCTCATGGGTCATGAATCCCATGACCTCACAGAAGTACGATGCATAGCAGTACGCATCTATGTCCATGGTGAGCTGATGGAAATATTCGTCCACATCAATATTCACAAGCCTGTATGAATCCCGCCCCGGGATCAGTGTAAAACTTCCCATGACAAACATCTGCGTCTTGGACTGAAGCGGATTCGTTCCCCGCCTCACACCTGTTGCAAATACAGTGATCCTGCCCCGTTCCTTGGTAAGGACTACCATTCTCCTGTCATACTCGCTCTGAAGGCTGCTGGACAGTACAATTCCGTGCAATGTTACTTCTTCTCTCAATTGTATGTCCACCTCCATAACAAATTTAACATGACAAGATCGGCAAACTGTGCACTGCCTGCAGCGACTGCACATTCACCGATCATGTTTGCACACACTACTCGTCTCTAAACCCAAAGTTCCTTAGCAATGTATCTGTATCTCTCCAGTCCTTCTTGACCTTTACCCACAGCTTCAGGTTGACCTTGGTGTCAAGAAGTCTCTCTATTCCATATCTCGCATGAGTACCGATCTTCTTCAGCATGGCGCCCTGCTTTCCTATGATAATTCCCTTGTGGGAATCCCTCTCACATATGATCGTGGCATCAATATCGATCAGTCCGCCATCCGGTCTCTCCTTCATGGAGTCAATGACCACCGCAATTCCGTGAGGAACCTCCTTGTCAAGCTGACGAAGCGCCTGCTCTCTGATGAGTTCGGCAACAATCTGTCTCTCCGGCTGGTCAGTGATCGTATCCTCATCATAATACTGTGGTCCGTACGGAAGATACTTCATGATGGTATCTATAAGCTCATCCGTGTTCTTGCCCTTGAGAGCTGACACAGGAACTATCTCCGCAAAATCACAGGCATCCTTGTAGGTATTTATCGCCTCAAATACCTTGCTCTCCTCCACGTTATCTATCTTGTTCACAACCACAATGATCGGAGTCTTCACATGCTGGAGCTGCTCTATGATGTAGCGCTCTCCTGCGCCGATAAATGTTGTGGCCTCAACTATCCAGAGAACCACATCGACCTCATCCAGTGTACTCTCGGCAACCTTGAGCATGTACTCTCCAAGCTTGTTCTTCGCCCTGTTGATTCCCGGTGTATCCAGGAAAATGATCTGTCCCTTATCGCTGGTGTACACAGTCTGTATCCTGTTTCTTGTAGTCTGTGCCTTGTTGCTTGTTATCGCTATCTTCTGTCCTATAAGTCTGTTCATGAGTGTTGACTTTCCAACATTCGGTCTGCCTATGATGGACACAAAGCCTGATTTGTATTCTTTATTCATATATCTCCTTCATCCTGCATGCGCAAGCTAAAATCTCGCCTACGCATCTAGCTATATTATGTCATGATTCGCACCTACGTTGCTTACTGTTGCCTTCGCGACTATCATGATCCAATTCGCCGATCGCAAGTCATGCAAGCACGCCCACTCACTTGCGCTTGTTATATGATCATATCGCCTGCCGGCTATACCTAGAAAATCGCAAGTACATCCTTGAAGCTGTCCTTGTTCTCCTCTATCCTGCTCTCACCGCCGATTGCACAGATGATTCCTGAATCCGTGACAGCCTTTACAAGTGGAGCAAGCGCTCTGATGGCATCTCTGTCTGTGGAGAGGATCTTGTCACGCTCCTTCTGGATCTGCTCATCTGTAACACCCATAAAGTATCTCGCCATGTGGCTTATGCCCTCTGCAACAGGTGTTGTAGGTGCATCTATCTGAGCCATGGTTCCGATGATATACTTTGTCATATCCCTTTCTGAGCACTCGAAGTTCTCCACGAACTTATATGCGTTCTTAAATATGTCATATGTCTCCACGAGATTTGGATCCCTGTATGAACTCATGTAGCAGGTTCCATTCCTGAGGAACGAGCACATAGCGCCATATGCACCGCCCTTCACACGGACATTCTCCCACAGATAACCATATGAGAATATGATCTTGAGAACGCTCAGTGAACTGTCGTACTTGTATCCCGCATCCTCAAAATTACCGGCTATGGCAACATACTGAACCTGGCTGGCCGTCTTGAATCCCTCATTCTTGAGATCCTTTTCAAAAGGCTTCACATCCTTATGTGCAGGTCTTGTGGAAAGTGCCTTGCCAAAGTCCGCAAATGATTCCTCAAGCAGATCACTCACATCCTCATTTCCTGTATATGAAACCGTAAGCGCCCCCTTCCTGAGTACCTCTGCAAGTGCATACTGAAGTTTCTCAATGAAGTCGTCATACTTCTCGTCGAAGTGATCCACTATGTCGCACAAGAATTCATAATAAGCGATTCCACAGGTCTCATCCGTGAATCTTGCACCCTCATCTATATATGACATGGCCCTGGTGTATGCGGTCACATGTCCCGATGCAGCCATGCCATTCTTCATGCTGGACTTCTCCTCAGTCAGGAGCTCCTTCAGTCTCTTCCTGTCATCAATCTTAGATGAGAATAGTATCTCCTTCATAAGCTCTACCGCATATGGAAGCTTCTCATAGAGTGCCTTCATTGACACGTAGAAGAACTTCTTGATATCCGTGTCACTGGCATACCCAACCATATCAAACTCTATTCCACCTATATTGCTGTCTATCTCATTTGAAAGCTGTCCATAGGTGTACTTCTCAGTATCAATATATTTGAACAGACATGTCAGTGCAGCAAGGTATGGCACAAGGTCATTATCTATATCATTTATATTGAAATAGAATCTCAAATATCCTATACCATTTGTAAATATATCGTGGCTTACAACCGGAAGTCCGCCGATCTCAGACTCAACATTCTTGAGTTTCTCAGCCTCTTTGTCAATGTCCTCTATCGCCAGAAGCGGAACCTTGGCAAGATCCTCAGCGGATGAAGGCGTCGCCTGATACTCCTTGAGCGCCTTTGTATCCTCCACGATCTTCTCAAGCTCCTCACGGCTGAGCGTAGCCTTGTATGCCGCAAGCTCATCAGCTATCTTCTTCTCATTCTCCTGGTCAAGACCCTTCTTAGGGTTCATAGTGAGATACAGGCCAAATGTATTGTCAATGAAACACTCCTTTATAAGCTGCTCAAAGTATCCGTTCTGAAGATCTTCTCTCAGCTCCTTGTACACATCGTTCATCTCGAAGAACATGAGCGCCTTGGTATCGTCATACAGCCAACTGTTAAATGCATCCAGTCCGTACATGAGTCCCTTAGGGAACCTTCCAAAGTTTGCCTCCTTGTGCTTGAACTCAAACTTGTTGATAGCCGCCTCTATTGCCGCCTTATCCACACCATGGCTGAGCTCTTCAAATGTGTCATCTATAACCTTTATGAATCTGTCCTTATCATTCTTGTCTGCACCTCTCGCTATGATGGAGAATGTGGTCTGCTGGCAGCCATTGTCAAATGAGCTGTAGACCTCCTCACCTATTCCCGCATCTGTCAGCGCTTTCTTTAACACTGCACCCGGCGCATCCATGAGCACATACTCAAGTATTCCAAGGGCTGTGACCTTCTTCTTCTCGGTGCTGAGTCCTGTTATCTTGCTGTATGTGAGTATGGAATTATTCTCCTCTGGATCAGTGTCAGCTATGGAGTAATCCATGGTGATATCTCTCATCTCGTCAAATGGCTTCTGAAGAGGGATCGCTGAGTCTATCTCCTTGTAATCATAATGTGACAGATACTCCTCATCTATAAATTCCAGCTCCTTTGCCATATCACAGTCGCCATACAGATAGATGTAGCTGTTAGATGGATGATAATATGTCCTGTGGAAATCCCTGAATCTCTCAAGTGTAAGTGTAGGTATGGACACCGGATTACCGCCTGAATCATTGCCATATGGAGTGTCCGGCATGAGTGATGACTCGATCACTCTGTACATAACGGACTCAGGACTTGAATACACACCCTTCATCTCATTGTACACAACTCCGTTGTATTTTAAATCTCCATCCACAGAGTCAAGCTCGTAGTGCCAGCCCTCCTGCTTCATGATCTCATCGTGGATATAGATATCCGGATAGAACACCGCATCCAGGTATACACTCATGATATTCT
>CAVCCL010000070.1:0-2343 GCA_963600665.1 Bifidobacterium catenulatum
AGGAGGGTAGTGTAGTTGATTATATTAAGGTGTATGGTCTTCAGAAGGATGGTGCTACACGGATGTGGACTGAAGTTGCAAGTCACACGGATAATATGAAAGATATACGGCTGTACGGACCACCAGCAAAAAATAAGGTAGAAAGTAAGATAATTAAGGATGCAAAGACAGCCGTCAAGAAAAATCGAAATGTTGATATTTACTATATAGTATCATCAGATCATGACTATATATCGGTGATTGACGAATTGAGAGAGCGGGGCAAAAGAGTTGTTGTGATAGGGGAGAAAAAAGCATCTGAAAAACTTAGAAAATCAGCAAATAAGTTTATTCAGATATAAAATACAGTAATACGAAGATGTAGTCTCAATACTCGCCAGAATACAAAATGCTGTGTGGGTAGAAAAAGGGCCATTACATAATATGTGCAATCCACATTGGGAATGAACCCCGTATGGATGATTGCCATATTATGTAATGACCTTTTATATGGTGTGTTGTCTTTACATACTACTTAATAATTAGCAGCTTATCACAACAAAGCTCTGTGCCGGAAGAGTGATAACTCCGTCAGCGACACCTGGCTGTGCGCCGTTTATTGCGATAGAGTAGATAATCTTTGCGTCACCCGTAAGCTCAGCAAGCTTTCTTGACTGGGTGTCTGTATTCTTAGGATTTACTGCAAGGAGCAGATTTCCTCTCTTGTATACCAGTGGCTTTCTGCTGATGATCTCAAGGTTGCTCTTATCGAGCAGATCGGCCTGTGAATGTCTGAGTGCAGTGAGGGCCTTAACTGTATTGAGCAGCGAGTTCTGGTCTGCCTCGGCAGCCTCAACATTTGCCGCATCGTCTGCAGGATCAACCGGCAGATAGAGCTTGTCAGCAGATGCTGATGAGAAGCCCATGTTGTCACCATTTGTCCACTGCATAGGAGTTCTTGAACCAGTTCTTGTGAAACCGCCCTCCTTGCTTGCCATGCTTCTGAATCTCATGGCGATCTCGTCTCCGTAGTAGATGAATGGATTGCCAGGCATGGTCAGGAAGAATGCGTAAGCAAGCTTCAGTTCGTCAGGTGTGAGTCCGTAGCTGATACGTGTGGTATCGTGATTTCCTGTGATGAGGGCTATGGCACCCTTGTCCTTTATCTGCTCATATCTTCCCATATATTCATCGATGAAGTGGTCGCATGTTCCCTTGCTGTCAGCCTTGAAGAAGCTGTTGTTCTCCACGCTGTTGTCAAGTGACTCTGGAAGAGATGCAAATGCATTCAGGTGAGCCTCGTAATCTCTTACCAGAGAGTTATATCCGTTGCCCATCCAGTCGAGATAGAAGTCCATGTCGAAACCAGCCTTGATAGCCTGCTCGGCCTTTCCCCACTCAGATACAAATGCTGACTCAGGGTACTCAGCGTGTATATCGCCGAGAATGTCCTGCCATACGGCAACTGTTCCGCTCTTGTTCTCATCATCATGCTTTACAAGTGAATCAGCCATGTCGACACGGAATCCATCACAGCCCTTGTCAAGCCAGAAACGGCATACGTCCTTCATAGCCTCTCTTGTTGCGATACATGCAGGATCGTACATGCTCTTGTGCCATCTCTCTGATGGGTTCAGAACACCGTAGTTGAGAGCTGGCTGGCACTTGAAGAAGTTGACGATGTAGGCTGCATTTCTAGGTGTCTCGCCTGCGATGTAGTTGAGTCCGGCACCGCCGCAGAGCCATCCGTCAGTCCACATGTATCTGTCTGTGTACTCATTTGCCTCAGGCTTCTTGCTCTCGGTAAACCATGCATGCTCCTCTGATGTGTGGCCTGGAACCAGGTCGAGAAGAATGTGCATGTCTCTCTTGTGGGCCTCAGCGAAGAGGTTCTCAATATCCTCCATGGTGCCGTATCTCTCGGCAACCTTCTTGTAATCCCTTACATCATATCCTGCATCAGAAAATGGTGAATCAAAGCATGGATTCATCCAGATAGCGTTGCATCCCAGAGACTTGATATAGTCAAGCTTTGCAGTGATTCCGTTGAAATCACCGATTCCGTCACCGTTGGTATCGTAGAAACTCTGTGGATATATCTCGTAGAAAATAGCGTCTTTAAGCCATGTAGCCATAATAAATGTCCTCCTAATAAAAATGTAGCATGCGCGTATAAAGGCGCTTCGCGCAGCGCATGCGTTACTATTCGTTTCTCCATAATGTGAGCAGCGCACTTGCAGCTATGCGCTGGTGGTTTTATAAGGAACATCAGCCATGCAAAGTCGCCTGCGGCGAGGGCTGATGCTACATCACAAGTTTTCTGCGAAAACTTATGAAATAAGGTAAAGGTACTGCAATCCCACA
>CAVCCL010000071.1:0-2222 GCA_963600665.1 Bifidobacterium catenulatum
TAAAAGGGGGTAATACTTTGAAGAACGATTTATTTCATGTACTGATAGTGGACGATGAGCCCATCATCAGACAGGGACTTAAAAATACAATTGAATGGGGTGAACTCGGATTTGCCATCTGCGGAGAAGCGGGAAATGGAGAGGAGGCTATCCAGAAGATAGAGAAGTACGATCCAGATCTTGTGCTGCTCGATATACGCATGCCGAAGATGACCGGAACAGAGATCATGGAGAAGGTGCGGAGCAATGGATATACAGGACATTTCATCATTCTGTCCGGCTATTCTGATTTCAAATACGCCCAGACCGCATTGCATTTCGGCGCCTCATTCTACCTGACAAAGCCTATAGACGAAGATGAGCTGCAAAATGCCGTGGTCTCAGTAAAGGAAGAGATAATCCGCAAAAGGAGTAAGGAAAATTCCCTGCACCAGTATGCCACCAAGGCAAAGAAATCTATCCTTGTGGATCTACTGAAAAGCCCAGACTTTGACAACTCCATCAACTACGCAGAACTCGGACTGTCATCATTTATATACCAGGTCGTATTGTATGAAAGCTACACACCTTACTATGCATCATATAACTTTGCGGATATGCTGAGAGTCACCAACCAGGACAATCAGGCATTTGAGGAGGTATCCATAGATAATCACAATGTAGTGATACTCAAAGGAGATCATGCCATAGAACGGTTCAACAACTGTCTCGACCACTACAAGAGCGGAACCGAGAAGGGCTCTCCTCTGGATATCCTGTTCCTTACGTATGGACCGGCCACATCCAACCTTAGCAGCCTGCACGACTCCTATGAGATCTGCTGTAAGCTCATGAGCAGACGTTTCTTCTGCGCCAGAAATCAGCATGTGATTTCCTATGATGAAATGCCGGATCCAGCTCTCACGGACATCACGCTGGACTCAAAAGCCGCAAAGGCGTACAGTGAAAAATTCGTAAATTATATACAGTCGTTCAACAGACGAAATATCGCCAAACTGATCGAATCACTGTCAAACGATCTGTACAACTGTAACGAGGATGTTGACACGATAAAATATTTCCTCATAGATATATTCCTGCAGATCAAGCAGGCCATCACATATAATTACAGCTCTGGCGACATCCCATTTGCGCACAACGCCGCCATCATGGAGACACTCACCAAGATGTACTATCTCCATGAGATCATGACCTACTTCAACGACCAGTTTGAGATGATCATGCGCGCCATCGGTAACAGCTCAAGGGAGAGCGTGCTTGACGATATCCTGTACTACATAGGCCACAACTATCAGGAGAGCATCAAGCTCGAGACGCTCGCCACCCTGTTTGGCTACAACAGCTCATACCTCGGCAAGCTGTTTAAGGATAAGATCGGTCAGAGCTTCAACTCCTATCTGGATCAGGTCCGCATTGAGAATGCGGTAAAGCTCCTTGAGGACACGGATCTCCGAATATATGAGATCTCTTCCAGGGTCGGGTATAAGAACGTGGACTATTTCCAGCAGAAGTTCAAGAAGATCAAGGGCGTGAATCCGACGGATTACAGAACAAGGTGACAGACTCTTATACAAAACGGCAAGCAACGTACCATATTTATCAGCCTGGTACGCTGCTTGCCGTTTTTAATTTTTACTATTTTACTATCCATTCACCGGCTTTTGTGGATCCCACATGTTTTATTTTCCTAGAGCCCGTAATTTATCCAAACGATATTTTACTACATCCATAGAAAGTCCAAAAATCTTCAATAGTTGTTTTCTTGTAATTCTTGGATTGCTATTAACAACTCAGTTATCTGATCTTCTAACAAGCTTTTTCTTGAGTAGCTTTTTTCTAAATCTATTCGTATAATGCTTTAAGCATCATTGTATCTGTATTTGGTCCATTCCTTATAATATGCTCTCATGTATATATTCTAATAATACAATGACTCCATTAATTCTTGTATCTCTTGCTGCTCAATATTCCTCTTCCATCTGCGTATAATTTCTTGTATATACTGTTTATGTTTTAACAAATCAATACCAGTAAAATAAGATAACAAAGACTCATAAAACTTGACGCGCCCTTGCATATAAGGCACCATGCTTCCGGCTCCCCCAACACAATTAGATTCTAATGATAACTTAGTAAAAATTTCAAAATCTTTATTATACTGGACAAACCTTGCTATTGCCCTCTCTCGAATGTCTGAACCTAATTCACACACTGCTTCAAAC
>CAVCCL010000072.1:0-11396 GCA_963600665.1 Bifidobacterium catenulatum
AAATGGGGATATATTATCATTTAAAAATATGGAAATTCTCCGGTTTATTCACATAAAAAAACAATCACATATAATATATAGACACTTAAAGCTTATCTGTATATTATACGTGATCATTTATATAATTCCCTGTATATTCTTCTAGTAATCTATCGCCGGAAGCTTTCTGACAAGCACAGCCCCCGCCAGGCCTATACACACACCGGCTATCGTTCCCGATATGCACAGCACCGGCATATAGAGCATGATATTGCCACTCTTCATGAGAAGTGCTGCCATTGCTATCTGCCCTGCGTTGTGGCTCACTCCGCCTAGTATGCTCGTTCCAAGGAGACCAAACAGATCCCTTTTCCTGCAGATCGTCATGACCAGAAGTGACAGCACCGCTCCCGCCATGCTGTATACCATAACCGTCATATTGCCAAACAGCAGCGATGACAGCACCACTCTCAACAGTGACACTATCCACGCATCTGATATATTCAACCTGTACATGACCACTATGGTTACCATGTTGGCAAGTCCCAGCTTGATTCCCGGAACAGCTATATTCACCGGGATCATGGATTCAAGATAGGAAAACACCATGGCTATGGCCACGAACATACCTGTGTATGTGATCCTTTTTGTGCTCCAGCCATTCGTTCTGCCCAACTCCATCTCTGAACTTTTCTGATCATTTTTATCTCTACTGCACATCTATATCTCTTTCCCTGCCACCTTGTATCTCTATGACCAGCTTGTGAGGAAGACAGGTTATAGTCTCTCCTCTCCTGTCCTTCCAGCCCATATTCACACACACCTTATCCGGGCAGTCCGCATCACTGACACGGATCTTCTCTGATTCGACCACAACCGTGTTGCTGCCCATGTCAGTGCTGAACTCATAGGTGTCGTCGACTGTCATATCTATGGTCTGCACCAGTCTGCCGTCTATATACACATCCGCGGTATTGCCCGCCGGAAGCACAAGCCGCATGACAAGCCAGCATATGATTCCCGCTGCTAAAAGCACGACACACAGTATCAGATCTCTTTTTCTAAACCATCCTGCCATATCTTCACATCACTCTGCCAATTTATAGTCTTCTGCCGTTATGGTGAATCGGTCCTTCAGTCCCTCACTGACATACACATTCTTATCCTCATCTATGATGACGGCCTCCGCACCATACTCCTGAACAGTCTCCATAGCCTTATCCTTATCCATCAGCATACACAGTGTGGACAAGGCGTCACTGGTCAGTCCGTTATCACACACCACCGTGGCCGCTATAGTGCCATTCCATGCCGGATATCCTGTCCGGGGATCAAGTATGTGGTGGTATCTCCTGCCATCCTGCTCAAAATACTTTTCATAATCTCCCGATGTGGATACAAATGCCGTCTCCCCATCGCCAAAGCTTATGACACCCATGGTCGTTCTCTCTCCGGCTCTCGGATCCTTGACACCGACCTTCCAGGCCGTACCATCAGGCTTGCTTCCGTACACAACTATACTTCCGCCAAGAGCCACACACGCACCGGACGCATCAGTACCCTTGAGATACTCTGCTGCCCTGTCGCAGCCATATCCCTTGCCGACTGCCCCCAGATCCAGCATCATACCGGTCTCTGATATTCTTAAATTATCGCCATCCACACTTACCTTTGACACGTCAACCAGCTTCAACGCATCATCAATATCTGACTGCGAAGGGATCTCCGTTTTGCCATCTTCTATCCCCCACACATTTGCCAAAGGCCGTATGGTGATGTCCAGAAGATCATCGTGAGTCCTTGATATGTCAAGCGTCTGCTTCAGCACACCCGCAAGCTCGCTGCTCACCGTGATATCCTCATCAGGCTTATATGTGGTGTTCACCCTGTATATCTCAGAGTCTGCCGAGCGCCATGACAGCACATCTTTGTCCAGGCTGTCTATGAGCTTCAGCATCCCGTCTATATTCTCACTGCCGTGGCTTCCATACACTGTAAATGACGCAGCCGTTCCCATGGTGATCGTATTCCTTGTATATTCACTTTCACCTGACCGTCTCACGCCTGATATGATGACCATGGCAATCACAGCCGCCATGACAACCACTGCGGCTGCTATCCTGTACCATCTTTTCATGGTCTGCCTACCTCTGTGTTATTTCAGATATTCATCATGAACCTGTTCTCTCAGTGAATATCTGAAGGATTTCTCGTACTCCACATTCTCATTGATACTGTGGTTTACCTCCTCGAAGAAGCTCTGGTTGATGATATCCATGGAGTAGAATATCGGGTAGTTACTGTTCTTCTCCCACATCATGACTCCACCATCCACGGATTCCTTACCGTACTCCTCCTCGTAGCGTTTCTTGCAGTCTCCGCTGCACAGATATACATGACACAGACCGTTGAGGGTCTTTTTCAGCATATCCGTTCTGAGTATATATCCATCACAGTCTATCGCCCAGTCCGGTATCTCATCAGGCTTCACTATGACTATGATCGGCATATGTCTGTCAGGACTCTCAACAATCGCGTTCAGCTTGTCATAGCTGATCTCCTCAGGGCTTGAGCCCTCCTCCATGACTATTCCGGCGTCAACAAAGCCAACCTGATTGAACATATCCTTCATGAACTTTGGCCTGCTGTATCTTCTCTCCTTGACGTTGATGGTCTCACATATGTTCTCCACATTCACATCATATATATCCCCGGCACTCACCATATCCACTGTCACATGCCATATAACACCGGCCTCAGAATTACTTATGTGCTGGAAATCCATATGAAACTCACCTGCCTCATATGTTATATATACCTTATATCCAATAGTGGAATAATCCACACTCGTGAGTTCCTCCGGCATCTGTGGGAACACCATACTGATGTGCTCTCTGACCCATTTGTATATGATCTCACATGCCTTCCCGTAACCAGCCGCAGGTATTCCTACCCTGTGGCTGTACACAACGTTCGGAACCATAGGCTTTATCTCTGTCTTCACCTCAGGTCTGACCGCTGGAACGAACTGCTCCTTGTCAAGCAGCCTTGATATATACTCGTTGTGGACTATCTCTTTGTTGATCAAATAAATAACTCTGTCAGGAGTCAGCTCCTTGTGATACTTCTTGTTGAGCAGTATCTCAACCAGTTCGCGCTTGCTCACAGTGTGGAACTGCGCCACGATATCCGGATTGTTGTCCAGATATTCCCTGAGCTCAGGCTTAAGCGGATCCTGCGTGATCCTAAGCCTGTATTTGCTCCTTATGGCATTCTCCCAGTTCTTCTCCTTGTACTGTGAGTCGTGAATACTGTTGAAGATCTGCATGATTGACCAGTCGCACAGCTCCAGATTGGCTATGATACTGTTCATGACTCTGGACAGATCCTCGTGTCCGGTCCACAGATCGGTCTCCTTGGAGTCAGAACCCAGTTTATACTTATATCTCATCTCATGCTCTATCTCATGCCAACCCTCGAAGAGCACCGTCCTGAGCTGGACCTCAAATGTCTGGTCAAATGGCTTGTTCCACACACTTGCAGGTATATTGCGCAGGTATTTGCTCGGTATCCTGAACACACCGTTGCATTTCTGTGCCTCAAATTTGTTCTCCTCGTTCTTCGTCTTGGACCAGTTGTCCAGAAGGAACGTCTCCTCAAGTATCTTCTCACATATATCCATGTCCTCCAGATAGAACAGGTTGATTCGTATACCTATGATATCCTGAATCTTTCTTCCGCCGTCCTGCATGGAGTATTTACCGGTCTCCAGCTTGTGCAGAAGTGACGATTCTGACTTGATTCTCGATGTACTGTTAAAATATATTCCCGCATTGTTCAGCTTCGTGACAAGAGTGTTGAGCAGACTCATCTTCACGTTGTTGATCTCCTCTATCTCCTGTTCCTGAAGAAGCTTCTCGTCACTATTATAGTCATAGATGCTATAATCCATTCCATCATTCCTTTTCTATAATTATGTATCAATACGCCCTGCGGCGTCTTTCCTATATCTACGCATATCTTTATCTAGTATATCACAATAATTGTGTATTTTGCTTAAAATAATATGAACATTTTATAAAAAACAGTGCAATTCCACCCTTATAGTATAAAATCCACTCCATTTTCTTGCGAAAGTAAAGGCTTGTATATATAATTAAAAGGCTAGAACACAAATGAGAGGTTAAATTATGATTTTAGACTGTCAGAACATCTGCAAAGCATTTGGCACAGATGTTATATTGGACAATATTTCTTTTCATCTTGAGGAAAAGGAGAAAATGGCCATAGTCGGCATAAATGGCGCCGGCAAGACCACCCTCCTCAAGATAATAATGGGTGAGGAAAGCGCCGACTCGGGGCAGGTCATAGTGTCAAAGGACAGAACCATCGGTTATCTGTCCCAGTATCAGGAGAGCAATTACAACACCACTGTCCGCGGTGTCATGATGGATGCACTGAAGCCTATCATTGAGCTTCAGGACAGAATGCGCGAACTTGAGCACACCATGGCTGAGCAGACCGGTGAGGAGCTTGAGAGATCTCTGGAGCTCTACAACCGCTACACCCACGAATTCGAATATAAGAACGGCTATAGCTGTGAGAGCGAGGCAAATGGAGTTCTCAAGGGACTCGGCTTCTCCAGGGAAGATTATGACCGCCACACGGACTCTCTGTCCGGTGGTCAGAGGACAAGACTTGCGCTCGGCAGACTCCTCATGGTGAAGCCGGACATCATCATCCTCGATGAGCCGACAAACCATCTGGACATGGAATCCATCTCATGGCTCGAGGGCTTCCTGTCATCCTACCAGGGAAGCGTCATCATCGTCTCCCACGACCGTTATTTTCTTGACAAGATCGTGACCAAGATAGTCGAGCTCGACAATGGCCACAGCCAGGTATACAACGGCAACTACACCTACTTCGCACAAAAGCGCGCCGAGATCCGTGAGAACATGATGAAGGCATACCTCAACCAGCAACAGGAGATCAAGCACCAGGAGGAGGTCATCACAAAGCTCAAGCAGTTCAACCGTGAGAAATCCATCAAACGTGCAGAGAGCCGTGAGAAGATGCTCTCACGTATAGAACGTCTCGACAAGCCAACCGAGGTTGCATCCGAGATGAGGATCACTCTTGAGCCAAATGTCTTAAGCGGTGAGGATGTCCTCACGATCGAAGGACTCTCCAAATCATTTGGCGACAATAATCTGTTCTCAGGAATAGATATGGATATCAAACGTGGCGAACACGTCGCCCTGATAGGTGGAAATGGAACCGGAAAGACAACCATACTGAAGATGATCAACAGGCTTGTATCCAAGGATGCAGGAGCCATCATACTGGGATCACGCGTCAAGATCGGTTACTATGATCAGGAACATCAGGTACTCACGATGTCCAACACCATATTCGACGAGATAAGCGATGCCTACCCTGATCTGTCCAACACCAGAATACGTAATGTCCTTGCGGCATTCCTTTTCACAGGTGAGGACGTGTTCAAGAGGATACAGGATCTGTCGGGTGGCGAGCGTGGACGTGTGTCCCTTGCCAAACTTATGCTCTCTTCCGCCAACTTTCTTATCCTGGATGAGCCGACGAACCATCTGGATATCACATCCAAGGAGATACTGGAAAATGCCATAAGGAACTACACCGGCACTGTCCTGTATGTATCCCATGACAGATACTTCATCAACCAGACGGCCACAAGGATCATTGAACTGAAGGACAAACAGCTAACAAGCTATATTGGTAATTACGATTACTATGAGACACACAGAACGTACTCCACAGATTCAGGAAGTCCATTTACTCCAATAAGCGGAGTCTCTGACACACCGGCCCAGACCGCTCCCGCTGTCTCACAGGCCAAGCTCTCATGGCAGGAAAGCAAAGCTGAGGCAGCAAGGCAGCGCAAGAAGGCAAATGACCTGAAGAAGCTTGAGGCATCCATCGAGGAACTTGAGAACAGGATTTCAGAGATAGATGAACAGTTTCTTCTTCCTGAGAACGCCACAAATGTCGGCCTGCTGAACGACCTCACAAAGCAGAGGAACGAAGCCGATGCAGAACTCAACGAGCTCTACACGAAATGGGAGGAGCTGTCTGAGGAGGACTGATGACTGGATCGCCCATGTCAAACCTGCAGGCTTGACTATATCAACAAATACAAAAACACCATATACGACTACAGTAAAGCTGGTACATATCATGTACTCTCTGTAGTCATATATGGTGTTTTCTTTGTTCTCATGCTTAATGTCTCACATGAATTATCTTCATGGCATACTGTCCCGACAGATCATATGCAGAATTACTTATATAGACCTGATCGCTGCTTCCCATTCCGCCCTGAATGATCCAGTATTCAGGCTTGTTGCCGCTGTTGGAACCCCAGTCATGCACATATGCCTCACATGCCGAAGCCGGAACTCCAAGCTTTCTCAGATACTGCTTAAGTGCAGTCGCTGAAGAGAACTTTCCAAAATAGATTCCGACATGGGTCGGCTCTCCATTCGTATAGTAGACAACTATATCACCAGGCAGGAGCGCATCGTATGAGAAGTCCTCTCTATCCGCTGTGAGCTCGTAATCCGTCGCCTCACCCCAGCTTCCATTCTGCGCCAGAATCGCCTTGGCGATGACCTTGCGGAGTGCCCAGTCTGAGCATATATTTGATGAACTGATCACGAATCCGCCATTTGCAAAGTCAGTGTACTTGACTGACATATCACTTCCCGGAGTGCTGCTGCCTGCGTATCTAAGCGCATTTGCCACAAATACATTGCAGTAGATTCCTGTCTTGCCCAGATATTCATTGACAACCCTCTTCATCCATTCGTCAAAATCCCAGCTTATCGAATCTGTCTTAAAGCATCTTCCCCAACTGTCAAATTCATACTCCACATCACCCACTACTATCTTCGTGAGTTTACTGCAGCGTCCATTTGCATCGCTGAAATAATACACCTTCTTGTTGTTGATCTTGGCGTTCTTAAGGCCCTCAGACTTGTCGCTTAGCAGCTTGCCGCTTCTGTACTCGGAATATCCTGTGCTCTCGTCATAATACACATATTCAGTTACAGTTCCCTCATCGCCTACATAAGCCGCACTGTAATCGCTTATCGTCTGCCAGCCCTTTGTTCTGACCGCCTTACCTGTTTTGCCAAAGTAACTGCAGTTGTCCTGCAATCTCACCACAGAATTCTTCTTTACTATCCATCTGTTATTCGAGAATACTCTGTACGTGTCTGCATATCCCGATACAGTATGTGTCGATCTGTAATATATCGCATCAGACATTCCCGTGCTGTCCGTGTGGAGCACAACATGTCCAAATGAAGGTATCCACGCATTCACCGCAGCCGTCCAGCCGCCCTCGCTCGCCACCTTCTGACATCTGTATCTTATGCCGTCCACCTGTACAAAATAGGTTGCCTCTCCGTTTCTTATGTAATACTTCTTATCCCTTGAGATCTCATACCACTTCGTGACGTTGCTCTTCGCACCGTTCACAAAGTAATAATATCTCCTGTTGACCTCGTATACACCGGTTGCCGTGCTGGTCCATTTTCCTGACGAATACTGGTACAGCCTTCCCGACTGCATACGCCTAACTGCCTTGCCATCCGCCGCAAAATAATACACGCAGCTTCCCTCTGTGATCCAGGCAGATCTCACAGCAACGCCGTCACTTCCAAAGTAATAATAGTCTTCTCCAAACTGCTTCACCACGTTCTTGACCGGAATACCCGCTTCGTAGTAGTACACTCTGGAATTTTCTGTTCTGAGTCCCTTGTACGCATTGCCATTCTTATCAAACAGGACTTTTATATTATTCACCATGACCGCCTTATTCTTGACGGTGGTCCTGACTGTTCCATTATAACTGTAGAAATAATTGCCGTGATACGCACTCACAACATGCCCATCAAATAGCTGGATATACTTCACATCATTTCCAGACATGCTTACAGTTATATCCGCGTCAACAAGCTCCCCTGCCGGCGAACTGCTGCCATATTTGTACCAGCCATCTCCCACAACAGCCTTGCCACTCACAAAGTAATCGCAGTACCCGGATCTTGTGAACAGTCCCGTCGCAGGATTGCCCTCGGTATAATACACGCCATTGTAATATCCCGTCAGAGCTACAGAATAGTCCCTGGCAAATGTAAACTTTTTGAGCTCTATGGTATTTCCACTCTTAACGCTCATATTGACATATCTGCTTGAAGAATTATAATTAGCTGACTTCAGCATCTCAAAGCTGGTGTCCGTGTAGCTTCCGTTATACTGCACATTTGCATCGCTGTCATCCGCTGCGACAAGATAAAACTTGGAGTTATATCTTATCAGTGCATATGTGATAAGTGTATCACTGTCCTCACCTGAACCAATAAAGTAACTCTCGCCCTCCGCAAAGCTGAGCCTGAACATGCCATCGGTGGAGTTCGTGAACACATATGTGCTGCTGTTCATCTTCAGTGCTGTTTTCTCCACAACACTGGTAGGTGTCGCCACCCCCGGAGCCTCCGTATCCGCATATACAGATGCAGCCACATCCTCTGCAGTCTCCGCCTTGGCCGTCATGTTCCCCACGCACGCCATCTCCGTCAGCAGAACAAATGCCACAGCGATGAGCAGAGCAAGAAATCTTACGTTATTCGACTTATACAATCCCTTCCTTATTGTCCGCAACATACTTCCTCCTGAGTATTTATTATGTATCTATAGTACACGATTTTTGCTGCATGTGAAATACAATATCTGATATTTTTCCGATATCTTCTCCACAAATTTCTTCGCCCCCGCCATATTTCTGTCATCAAGATTGACAAATGGATCATCCATTATAAGCATCGGCTTCTCATCCTGATACATGCTGTCAACTATTGCAACTCTTACACACACACCGAGGATATCCGCCAGGCCTGAGCTCAAGGTCTGAGAATCCCTGTACATTCCCTGCTCTCTGTACCTGATCGTCATATCCGGGGCTGCCTGTACATTTCCTGCATGCTCTCCTGTAACACACTCATAATACCTGTCAAATGCCTCCATGACCGGTGCCGAATGTCCCACTGCAAATGTATCCCTGGCCTCCCCCAGCAGCTCGTACGCCTTTACGTTAAGCTCATATCTGTGCAGATCGTCGTCCAGAGCCCTTTTCTTATCCGCCAGTGATGCCTTCACAGCAGCTATCTCTTGTCTTCGAAGCTTGAGCTCCGCCAGTTCCCTGGCATACTCGCCAAGTCTCATGTTTTCTGCCATATAGACAGATATTTTCTCATCCATATCGGATTCGTCATCGGCTGTATATATATCATCTGATCCATCCGATTTGGTATCATCAGCGGCATCCCCCGGCTCTTCCACCTTATTCTTCCTGTGCCTGATCTTTTCATTTATCCCGCGCATAATGTAGTAGATTCCGAGTACACAGAACATACCTGCACATACACCAAATATAATCATGGCCATATCGTCAGGCTCTTCTATTCCAAGCATAAATTTCCACATTCCCAGAGATAAAAGTGCTGCGATCAACGCACAAAATCCTGTCATGATATATTTACTGCCACGTTTTTTATTGTTTACGCTACTTCCAATTCTTTCTAGTTTTTCTGCGTTATCTGCCTCTGGCTTCGCTGATTCCGGCTTAAACGGTTCATGCTTTACAACGACTTTCTGTCTCTGCCGCCTCATCCGATTCTGATTATGCATTTCTATCTCACGGATATTTTTATTCAGCTCATTTATACTTCTGTCTATTCCATCAAGCTCCCTGACCTGCTCACGCATCCCATCAAGCTCATATTTTCTCCTGTACAGCTCCCCCGTCCGCTTGGTTGGCGACTGCCTGTTGATCACATTCTTCAGTATCTGTCTGGCATTCTCATAATTGCTTATATCATCCGTGCTGTCGGCGATATTTCCAAGCTTCGCGCTTATCCCATCCGTCGCCCAGGTCCGGCAGTCATCCTGCCCTATGTACATACTTCTCACAAATGACGCAGAATCCACATGAAACAGCTCCTCCCCAAGCTTATCCGTGAACATTCCTGTCACAGCATGGGTTGCCTCGTCGTATATCACGCATTTGTCATCGCTCTTCTTCGCACCAAATGTCCTCTGAACCCTGTAGTTTCTGCCCCTGCTCTCAAATACCAGTTCTCCACCATAGGCAGCCCCCGACCACGGACGATATCTCCTCCGTTCATTCTCAATGTCATTTCTCTTCGTCTCCCCGTCGAAGCCATACAGCATGACCCGGATAAATGCAGCAAGAGTCGACTTGCCCCAACCATTATCCTGAACAAATGTATTTATCCCATCCTCGAACTGGACTTCCATGTTATTCAATTTGCCAAATCCATCTATATAACATGATATCAATCTCATAATCAATATATCTCCTCACCCGCAAGAGCCCTGAGTCCTGTCTGGATCACATATGCCTTGTCATTTTCACTCATATCCTGCTCCATGACCTTCCTCACAAATTCACCCTTGAGGGATGCATCATCCATATACCTCGTGTAATCCACCTGAAATTCCGTGTGATCAACGATCTCCATATAGTAGAACGAATCCTGAAACTGCTTCGTCAGATAATCCGTGTTTATCTCGCTCTCGACATTTACCGAACCTGTGAGAGATACCCTCACCATGTCCCGTGACTCATCCTCCGCGGTTCCCGGCAGTTCCTGATACAGTCTGTCTGCGATCATGTCCACCGCATCAGAGCTTGACTCTGCACCGGTCACATCCACTTCCACATCGAATAGTCTCCTATAAGCAAATGGCACAAATCCCGCCTCAACCGTATGCCTTCTCTCATCCACATCAAGCACCATAAAGCCGTGCTCACCGCACTCGTCAAAGCCCCTGCCCTCCAGACATCCCGGATAGCAGTAGACTCCTCTGTGATCAAGGCTTTCCTGCTTTCTTCCGTGCACATGTCCCAGCGCCAGATAATCTATGCCTCTTCCTCTGAGCCTCTTCAGGCACACATCATTCATATTGCGGGCTCTGCCGTATTCCTGCTCCTGTCCATGGAGCGTGACAATATTTATATCGTTCTCGTCCAGTTCGAGTTCATCATATATGCTGTTGCAGTTTTCGTCATTCAGCACAGCACCCGCGATCACTATACGTGATCCCTTAAGCTGATACTGCGTCCACTCCTCCCCGAACAAATACAGATTCTCAGGAAGTCTCCGCCCCGCAAATAAACTTTCATCCGGGTCATGATTTCCCCTCAGATAGAACACATCTATGTCAGCATGCTTCGCTATCTCCCCCAGGACTACATTGATCGTCGTGGCAGACACAGTCTCTGAGTCAAATAGATCCCCTGCTATTATAACTGCCTGCACGTCATTCTCTGCAGCATACCCGAATAT
>CAVCCL010000072.1:11406-11812 GCA_963600665.1 Bifidobacterium catenulatum
CTGGCTCTTTCTCTTCCAAGATGTGCACTCAGAGCAGAATCAAGATGGATATCCGCACAGTGTATTATTCTCATAGTTCCTCAACCTCAGTCATCTCTATTCTTTTTCTATATTAACATAATAATTAAGAATTTGCTCATAAAGAATAAAGTCCACGGCATATGCCGCGGACCCTGTCTACATCATATTTTCTTATATATCAAACATCTCATACACCTCTACTATCTGTTCCTTTTTGATGGATGGCAGATGGGCCTGACCTAATCCACTTGGGTATATTGAAGCCCCTATCACCCCATCATTGATATTCCTCACAATCTCCCAATAGCTCCAAGGGGTATAAGGAGCTGGAAATACCAACGGTGGCATGAGAAACTGGAAATCATTTATATCTATATATATCGGA
>CAVCCL010000073.1:0-2356 GCA_963600665.1 Bifidobacterium catenulatum
ATCCATAGACCTGAATAAAGGTGATATTCTTTTTATATTATTCTATATCTTAGAGCATTCCCTCAAGAGTCTCTCTGATTGCCTTGATGAAGTTCTCACTGTTGAGGACTGTTGGGTTCTCGAGAGTTGTGATGAGAGCCAGATCCTTTGTCATCTTGCCATCCTCGATAGTCTTGATGGTTGCAGCCTCAAGCTTGTCTGCGAAATCCTGAAGTGCCTGGATTCCATCAAGCTCTCCACGCTTTCTGAGTGCTCCTGACCATGCGAAGATAGTAGCAACTGAGTTAGTTGATGTCTCCTCACCTGCAAGGTGCTTGTAGTAATGTCTCATAACTGTTCCGTGTGCTGCCTCGTACTCATACTTTCCATCAGGGGATACGAGAACTGATGTCATCATAGCAAGTGAACCAAATGCTGATGAGATCATATCACTCATTACATCTCCATCATAGTTCTTACATGCCCAGATGTAACCACCCTCACTCTTCATAACACGGGCAACCGCATCATCTATAAGTGTGTAGAAATACTCGATACCTGCTGCATCGAACTGCTCCTTATACTCTGCATCGAATATCTCCTGGAAAATATCCTTGAATGTATGGTCATACTTCTTTGATATGGTATCCTTTGTGGCAAACCACAGTGTCTGCTTGGTATCAAGCGCGTACTTGAAACAGCTTCTTGCAAAGCTCTCAATGGACTTGTCCACGTTGTGCTGTCCCTGAAGAACACCAGGGCCGTCAAACTTATGGATAGTCTCCTTTATAACCTGTCCGTCATCGCCTGTGAATACAAGCTCTGCAGTTCCAGGGCCTGGAACGTCGATCTCTACGCTCTTGTATACATCACCATATGCATGTCTTGCGATGGTGATAGGCTTCTTCCAGTTCTTAACACATGGCTCGATTCCCTTTACTACGATAGGTGCTCTGAACACTGTACCATCAAGGATCGCTCTGATGGTTCCGTTAGGGCTCTTCCACATCTCCTTGAGATTGTACTCCTTAACTCTTGCCGCATTAGGTGTGATAGTCGCACACTTTACAGCTACGCCATACTTCTGCGTTGCGTATGCTGAGTCAAATGTTACCTTGTCATCTGTCTCATTTCTATGTACAAGTCCAAGGTCATAGTACTCTGACTTGAGATCGATAAATGGATAAATAAGCTCATCCTTTATGTACTGCCAGAGAATTCTGGTCATCTCATCTCCATCCATCTCTACAAGTGGTGTGGTCATCTGAATCTTTTCCATGTTTTATGTCCTCCATCTTTGTGTTTTCTAAGTTTTGTTATATACTCACTGCCGATTATAAACTATAAGGGGCTATATTTCTAGTTTTTTTGAATTATACATACCAATTATTAATTTTATTAAGCCCTATAACCATATTCTTGATCAGCTATTTTTATCAGCCTTACACATATCCATATATTCCTCTCACAGATACTTCTCCGGATATTATGTCGTGAACCTCGCCATCGGCATCCCTCACCAGAAGTCCACCATCCTTTGAAAGTCCAAGCGCCGTATACTCGGTCTTTTTATCCCCCTCTATGACATACACCTGCTTATCTCTGTTCACCAGATAACTGTTGTACTCATCAACGAGGAATCCCAGATCCTTATTCTGTATAAATTCATCATACAGCTTTTCAAATTCATTTGACACCTGGGCAATAAACCACGATCTGTCACAGCCCTTGCCATTTTCCAGCAATATCGATGTGGCCTTGTCTGCTATGTCCTCAGGAAAACTGCGGTTGTACACGTTAATACCTATTCCAACCACAACATAACTTATATCAGTTCCCTCGGAACTCATCTCTGTGAGGATACCCACCAGTTTTTTGCCATCTGACAACACATCATTCGGCCATTTGATCTGAGGCTTTACACCCTCCACCTTACTGAACGCTCTGGCAAGCGCCACCGCCGACACCAGAGTTATCCTTGACACACAGGAAATATCTATGTCCGGCTTGAGCAGATACGACATGGATATGGTCGTTCCCTTATCCGAATTCCAGCTATGGCCTCTCCGTCCCTTGCCTGCAGTCTGCTCATTTGCCACGAACAGAGCTCCGTGAACACAGTCAGTTTCCCCGACTATCTTGGCACGGGTGTTCGTTGAATCCGTCTCATCATAATAGTAAAGCTTCCTGGCAAATGTCCTGGTCTCAAGATACTTTGAGATCTTCTCCTCCGACATTACATCTGGTTCACTCACCAGCCTGTATCCCTTGTTGTTCACGCCCTCGATCACATAACCTTCATTCTTGAGTGCCTGTATGTTCTTCCACACCGCTGTCCTGGATACTCCCAGCAGCTCACAGAGCTCCTGTCCTGACA
>CAVCCL010000074.1:0-2793 GCA_963600665.1 Bifidobacterium catenulatum
ACTATAACATTGGAGTGGACTCCAGATACAACCCCTAAGGCCCATATTTCACATTCTTTTCATATTTTCCTATAAAATAACTATGATTTCACCATTTTCATAGTGGCACATATACCGATTATTTACCCTGAATATCTATTATCACATACTCCGACCGGCATCCGGTCTTGAACTTTATAGCCCAGTCCGATATTCCAGATGTCACAAGGAAGTCTGATCCGTCAAGATCCTCCAGACCATATATCTGATCATTGCCGCCCATGCCTGTTATCTCCTGGAACAGCTTCATAAGCAGCATCTGGCCGCCGTGGGTATGTCCCGAAAGGACCAGATCAACTCCCGCCGCCTTCTCATTTGCATAATCTGCAGGCTGGTGATCCATGACTATCTGATATTTGTCATCGTCCAGATCTTTCACAAGATCTTCTATGTCAGCCCTGCTGCCACCACGGTCCGTCACCTCGGACAGATCCTGTCTGCCTGTTATGTAGAAGCTGTCGCCCAGCAGCACAGTCTCATCCTGAAGCACCGTGACTCCATTCTTCTCAAGCTCCGCTATGATATCATCCCCATCGTAGCCCCTGCGCTCGGATGCGTAATATCCCTTGTCATGATTGCCAAATACATAATACACTCCGTACTTCGTGTCAAGTGTTCCAAGTGCCTCGCAGCACTTCCTCATATCTGAAAGGCTGGTATCGTCGTCCACAAAATCGCCAGCTATCAGTACCGCATCTGGCTTCTGCGCCTGTATCTCCTTCACATGCTCTGCAAATCCGTCTCCGTCAAATGTGGTTCCCGTGTGGGAATCTGCGATGAGCGCAAGCTTTATACTTCCAACCGCTTTGTCTGTATGTATCGTGTAGTCCTTCTGCCACACGTTATGAGCCTGATACCAGCCCCATGACATGTATACGATCGTAACCACTATAGCGGTAATACCTGCATAGTATATATTTCTTTTTTGAGTTTTTATGCCGCTCTCCGTGTTGTGCTCTGCTGTATTGTCCTCCACTATATCATTCTTAATTGTATTGCTCTTAGTTGTCTCATCCGCTGCTGCTTTTGTTCTGTTCTTCACCTTACCCGCCAGCCAGAATACGAACTCGCAGACAAGCCAGAACAGTATCATATAGATCGTGACTATGATCGCATTGATATAGCCCATGGTCAGACTCAAAAACAATATAAAAACAGCACAGGTCAGAGCACTGATAAGAATGCTCAGCCACTTCCTGTCCTTCGCCAGCTTACCTACCCAAGCAAATTTCCTGACCCTAGTTATCAGATATATACATGCGGCTATGAACGCCGCAAACATAAATATAAAAATAAACGCCCACATCATTTGTATGTTCTCCTTATTCTTTTGATACCGGTTATTTCATTCTGACATAATAGGTAGACTTCCCTGTACCGCCTCTGCCTATATCGCCCTCTTTTACAAGCTTTCTGAGAGCCCCCTCTACCGAGCTGGTACTGAGGGTAGGACAAATCTCCATTATATCCTGCTTTGTAAACTTTCCTATTTTCAGCAGTGTCGCCTTTCGTACCATCTCAACAGCCGGAAGTTTTTCCTCAACGATCTCAAAACGCTCCTCAAAATCCTTATAAGCAGCCAGTATTGTTCCAAGGAGATATTTTATAAACGGGATCACGTCCTCTGTGCCCTCGTGCCAACCTGCCTGAGCTTTTCCAAGTGACTCATAATATAACTCCTTATTCCCTGCGATCTTTGCCTCAAGAGAAATATACTTTCCAACATAAAATCCACTTCTATATAGCAGAAGTGTTGTGAGCAGTCTGCTCATTCTGCCATTGCCATCATTAAACGGATGTATGCAAAGGAAATCATGTATAAAAACAGGAATGACGATCAACGGTTCCACCTCAAAATTCCCGATCACCCGATTGTATTCTCCGCATATCCTGTCTAGTGCCTCCGGTGTCTCAAATGGCGCCATCGGCGTGAACAGGACTTCCGTATGCCCATCGGGATAAGTTGCGCTGATATAGTTCTGAACAGTTTTTGTCCGTCCTGCAAATGGATTATTCATATGACTGTACAACATCTTATGCAACTGCAGTATATAATTCCGGGTTATAGGTATCGCATCAAAGCTTTCATGTATAACACCCAGCACATCCCTGTAGCCTGCTATCTCTTCCTCAGCTCTGTTCTTCGGTGTAGTCTTCTCCTCAACCAACTGCTTTATTCTTGTATTTGTTGTGACTATACCCTCTATGGCATTAGATGCCTCCGTGCTCTGGATCTTTGCTATCTCCACAAGCTTATCCAGCTCATCCGGGCGCTGCCTTAAATACAGCTCCTGTTTACCGGCATATCTGTATATTGCAGCTATGAGTCCAAGCACTTCAGAATCCCATTTTTCTTCTTTTATTTTACTGTAATTAAAAGTTCTCATTCCCTTAATCCGCTCCTTTCCCCTTAAATTTTACCACATTTTAAGGGAAAGTCAATTTAATTAAGGGCATTTCCCCTCAAAATCCCCTTAATTTTAAGGTTATCCAATTATATGATATTTATACAGCTAGTTAAAGGAACTTTCAAAAAAACCACCACATCAAAATGATGCGGTGGTTTTAAATATAAATTCTATATCACAGCAATTACTTAATATCCATTTAGCCGAATAACGGAGTTGAGTAATATCTGTCTCCACTGTCTGGAAGGAGAACTACGATGTTCTTGCCTGCATACTCTGGACGCTCTGCGATCTGCTTTGCTGCATAGTAAGCTGCTCCTGATGATATTCCAACGAGGATTCCCTC
>CAVCCL010000075.1:0-1898 GCA_963600665.1 Bifidobacterium catenulatum
CGATCTCTTCGGAAGATGCTGAATACATAACAGTTTTTGTATGTGGAGCAGTGAAGAATGAAGGGGTATATGAGCTTGAAGTCGGAGCCAGGGCGAATGATGGTCTTGAGGCTGCGGGAGGATTCTCCGAGGATGCAGATACTGTGGCGGTGAATCTTGCTGATGTGCTCGAGGATGGACAGAAGCTGTACTTTCCTGTAAGCGGTGAACAGCTTACGGATGAGAGCGGAGCCGGACAGGAGACTTCGGAACAGAGCCTGGTGAATATCAACAGTGCAGATGCTGCAGAGCTTATGACGTTACCGGGAATAGGCGAGACGAAGGCCTCACAGATAGTCGAGTACAGACGAAAGAATGGAGCATTTTCCTGCAAAGAAGATCTGAAGAATGTCAGTGGCATAGGAGACAGTATATATGAGAAACTGGAGACATATATATCGACAGAATAGAATGAGTCTCGGGGTAGAAAGGATGTTAAGATGAAGAAAGTTCTTGTTGTGGATGATGAGAAGTTGATCGTTAAGGGGCTGAAGTTCAGCCTGGAACAGGACGATATGGAAGTGGATACAGCCTACGATGGCGGTGAAGCTATAGAGAAGATAAAGGCAAATGATTACGATATAGTTCTGCTGGATATAATGATACCTGTATACACAGGAATAGAGGTTTGCCAGATGGTCAGAGAGTTTTCCAATGTTCCTATTATCATGCTCACTGCAAAGGGTGAGGATATGGATAAGATCATGGGACTTGAGTACGGTGCAGATGACTATATAACAAAGCCATTTAATATTCTTGAGGTGAAGGCGAGGATCAAGGCCATCCTTAGAAGAAGCAACCGCAAGCAGGCACCTGCAAAACCGTCAAATGTAATGGAGATCAACGGAATGAAGGTTGAGCTTGACAGCAGACGTGTATTTGTCGGTGGTAAGGAGCTTAATCTGACAGCCAAGGAGTTTGACCTTCTTGAGCTGCTCATGGCGCATCCGAACAAGGTATATTCAAGAAATGAACTCCTGAATACGATCTGGGGAGATTCCTACCCGGGAGATGCGAGAACAGTTGATGTGCATGTTAGAAGACTTCGTGAGAAGATAGAAGCTAATCCGGGTGAGCCGGTATACATTCATACAAAATGGGGAGTAGGATATTTCTTCAAGGGCTGATATGAAAAAAAAGAAACGTGCAACAGTTGAAACAGAAAAAATTGAAGAGAAGAATACCGCCCAGGAGAGATCCAGAGTCAGTTTCAGAGTGGGGCAGAGAACGATCATATCGCTTATTGTGGCAGTGAGTGTGGCAGTGATCGCCTATGCAGCACTGTGGATACTGGCGGGTACTGTGAGTTCGAAGAGCGAGAGAAATCTTGACAGACACGCACAGGAGTGTGCAGAATACATTGCCCATATAGTGAATGAACACAAGGCGGAGGATGATATAGGGAGAGCCGTGGACGAGATAAAGACCATGGCTTATTCTCTCTCTGCCCGTATAGTTATAGTGGACACTGATTACAAGGTCGTGGTGGACTCCTATGGAAAAGACACCGGAAGATATCTGGTGGATGAGAACGTGTTCAGCGTAATGAAGGGGCAGCAGAAGTATATATCAGAGACAGAGGAAAATGTGTACAGACGCATAGTTCCGGTGATCAACAGTGAGGGCTATACAGATGCGGTGGCACTGATATCTCTTGAGACCGATACTCTCGAGAACATGTCAATATATATGAAGAGAAATGCAACTTATCTGTTTGCGATATCGTTGATACTTGGATTGATAGCTGCTTATTTTGCGGCTAAGTTATCAGTCAGGGATGTGAACCATGTCAGAAACGAGATAGAGGGAATGAAAGGCGGCAGCCTTGAACCGATGAGCGTGGACGGTATGTTCAGAGA
>CAVCCL010000075.1:1908-18125 GCA_963600665.1 Bifidobacterium catenulatum
CACAGGAGCTGACAAAGGATATAAACGATATATTCAACAAGGCACAGCTTCTTGAGGAGTCCCGTCAGGAATTCGTGTCAAATGTCTCACATGAGTTAAAGACACCGATAACATCCATGAAGGTTCTGTCCGAGTCGCTGCTCACCCAGAGTGATGTGCCGGCGGAGATGTACAGAGAATTCATGGAGGACATAGTTCAGGAGATAGACAGGGAGGCAGAGATCATAAGTGATCTGCTTACACTCGTTAAGACAGACAAAGGCCCAGACAGCCTGAATAAAGAGCCTGTGGATATGAATGAATTTATGGATCTTATACTCAAGAGGCTTAAGCCTCTGGCGGAGAAGAGAAGTATACAGCTTTCATTTGAGAGCTTTGGAGACATAAAGGCAGAGATAGACAAGGTGAAGTTTACTCTTGCGATCTCGAATCTGATAGAGAATGGAATAAAGTATAACGTTGATGGTGGTTGGATAAAGGTTTCACTCAATTCAGACCACAGGAACTTCTATATCAAGGTTGCAGACTCCGGCGTAGGAATACCGGAGGATTGTATAAACCATATTTTTGAGAGATTCTACAGAGTAGACAAGGCAAGAAGCCGAGATACAGGCGGAACCGGTCTGGGACTTGCCATCACGAAGAATATCATTATCATGCACAAAGGAACTATAAATGTGTATAGTGAACCAGGAAAAGGAACTACATTTACGGTAAAGGTTCCATTACAGGCTCACGAGTAAGGGATTAATATGACGATGAAAAAAAGGATTATGCTCACCGCCGTGGTCATGGCTGCGGTGGTGATTCTTGTGGCGTGTGGAAGCGACAGCAAGAATGGCAGAAAGAAAAATTCAGCAGACAATTCAGATGAAAATCTGACTCTGTACTACGCAAACTCAACGTGGACTGATCTGTTCCCGGAGGTTGTCACCCGTGACCAGCTCGTCACGACGGAGAATCTTATCGACACTGTGATGAATGCACTGATGGACAGTGGGGAAATGACAGATAAACAGGTTCCGGTTCCCCAGGGCGTTACGTACCAGAGATATACATATGACGGTCAGGCAACTATCAATCTTATGTTCAATGTTGACTGGGAGGCCACTGACACATATGAGATGGTGCTAAGCAAGGCGGCATTTGTGAGAACTCTGACACAGATCGAATCGGTGAAGAAGGTTGTGTATGAATACACCGACATTGCAAATGAGAACAGTATCGTGCGTGAGGAGCTCACAAATGATTCATTTTCAGATATGGATAATTTCATGAATCCACATGAAGAGTACAACATATATATGCCGGACAGCACTGGACAGAAGCTGGTTCAGAGAACCATAGATCTGGACAGATCAGCGCCTGAATCACTGGAGGAACAGATGGTTGCAGGACTGAGAATGAGTTACGATGGAACAGTTGTACCGTTCAATGAGAAAACTGTGGTTAAGAGTGTCACCGTGGATGATGCTGATGGTGTGTGTGCGATAACATTTAATGAGAGCTTTGCGGATGGAACAGCAGGTGTGGACGATGAGATACTTGTGTATTCTGTTGTGGATTCCCTCATGGAGCTTGAAGATGTCAAGAGTGTACAGATAAATGTTGATAACACAAATAACAGATTGAACAACATCGATCTCAGCAGGAAATTTACTGCTGATTATTCAAAGCTTGAGAGATAAACTGGAGCTTGAACAAAACAGGAGGATACGAATATAAAGAGACCATTATTCTGGATAGCAGTATGCTTTGCGCTTGGAGAGGCGTACAAAGAGGCGGCTGACAGTTCAGTGCTTATAATTGGTCTGATCATATTGGCTGCACCGGTATTGTCGGTTTACATGGACAATGCCGGTACAGCCATGTTTTTTTATAGTGGCAAAGCTCATGGTGATAAAGACAGAAAGAACAGGATCGTCAGATGCGTTCTGAGTATGATGATATTTGGAATGATCTCGTTGACCGGTTATATGAATGGCTATGCTATGTCGAAGCAGGAAATGCTCGCCGGGGAGCTTGAGGGGCAGCAGCCGGGCAGTATAGAGGGAAAGATATACGAGATCAGGCAGTCCAGCGATGAATGGCAGGTCTATGTGTCAGCGGAATGGATAACATTTGCCGGAGGCGACTCAGGAGAAAATGTGGAATACCGGGGAAGATCAAAGGTATTGCTGTACATGGAAGATGTGGCAGTTCTGAAGATAGGAATGAAGCTGACCTTAAGCTGCAGCCTGTCAAGGCCTGATACCGCAGATAATCCGGGGGAATTCGATGCGCGGGAATATTATTCGCACAAGGGAATATATATAGTAGGAAAGGATATCTCCATTCTGGAGTGTGGAGAGGGCTACAGCCGTATAGGAGACATTCTGTTCAGACTGCGTATAAAGTCCGGAGAGATCACGGACAGTGTGTTTGGAGAGACGGATGGTTCGGTGATAAAGGCAATGCTGCTGGGGGATAAGAGCGGCATTGACAGGGATACGAAGAAGCTGTTTCAGATGAATGGAATAGCTCATATTCTGGCGATATCCGGTGTGCACATAGCAATAATAGGAATGACATTATTCAGTGTGCTGCGAAGGCTCACGGGCTCGTATATGGCATCAGGTATAATGGCTATATCTGTGATCGTACTTTACGGAGTTATGACCGGGATGGCGAGTTCAACTGTAAGAGCCGTGATAATGATGGTGATATCTGTGATCGGTCAGGTAAAGGGGCGAAGCCCTGATATGCTTACATCCGCGGGAACCGCGTCAGTCATACAGGCGCTGATTGATCCGGGTATCATCCTTGATGCCGGATTTCAGTTGTCTTTTGCTGCAGTGCTGGGGATGGCGGTGCCTGGAGCACTTATGAAAAAGCTTATTCCAACTAAGAATAAGGTAGTCAGCACATTTGTAATGAATCTGGCGATAACACTTGCCACCGGACCGCTGGTTATATTCTATTATTACCAGTTCCCGCTGTATTCGATCTTTCTGAATCTGCTCATAGTGCCATTGGTTTCTGTGATAATATTCGTGAGTATCGCCGTGATTGCGGCCATGCTTATTTTTCCCGGGATACTACAGGGCAATGAGATGGCGGTGAGCATAGGAGCGTTTCCTGTGAAGCTGATACTTGCAATATACAGACAGCTTTGCGAATGGGCGATGAAGCTTCCATTTTACAGTATAAATACAGGACATGTGTCGGTTATGATGATCGTAGTATTTTATATGGCTATGGTTGGAGTGCTGATCCTGCTTGTAAGAGCAAAGAGTGCAGACTGCGCCAGGGTGAGGAGGCGGATGGCCTGTCTGTGCACTGCTGTGATCATGACCCTGTGCTGCGTGTGTTACGAAGCAGCTTCATTTGACCGGGAGTTCAGAGTTGTATTTATGGATGTTGGTCAGGGAGACGGCATACTTATAAGGTCTGGCATGGGAGTAAATATATTGATAGATGGTGGTTCGTCGAGCAGCAATAAGGTTGGTGAGTACGTGATGGCACCTGTTCTAAAGTTTTATGGTGCAGCTCATGTAGACTATGCATTTGTGACACACGGAGATAAGGATCATGTGTCCGGTATCCAATATCTTCTAAGCGATACGAACTCCGGTATCAGAATAGATAATCTGGTCGTTCCGAGGTATGGCGATATAGAAAATATGGGTGAACTGCTTGAGCTGGCGGAGAAAAGAGACGTAAATATCATATATATGGACAGCGGTACACAGATGTCCTGTGGCAAGGATGCGGCTAAGATGTGGTTAAATTTCTTGCATCCGTCTGAAAAAACTGATATAAAAGATGCAAATGATCTTTCTGCGGTTATCCGTCTGGAGTACAGGGGATACAGAGTTTTATTTACAGGAGATCTGGGAGAAAATGGAGAACAGGAGCTTATCTCGGATGGCGGTGATCTGAGTGCTGATGTGTTGAAGGTCGGACATCACGGCAGCAGATATTCTACGAGTGGGGAGTTCCTGAGAGCAGTCGACCCGGATCTTGCAATCATATCGGCGGGGGAGAATAACCGGTATGGTCATCCGCACGGGGAGACACTGGAGCGCCTGGATGCCTGTGGTGCCAATGTAATGAGCACTATAGACCATGGAGCTATATGTGTAGAGATAACGGATGGTGGAATTTCGGTAACCGGATACAGATGATCAGGGAGTTATGAGAATAAGGATTCTGAAAGGAGAACAGGGGAAGGAAGAAACAAGAGTGACTATGATGTGGAAAGGAAGATGAGTATGACAAAAAAACTAAAATTACTGCTGGAATTTGTAATGCTGACACTTGGCGCAGTTATAGCTGCATTTGCTATCGAAGAATTTCTCGTGCCGAACACCATACTTGACGGAGGAGTCATCGGTATAGGTATCATGATCAATAATCTCACAGGAGTGTCCCTGAGTATTCTGACGATCGTTCTTAATGTTCCGTTTCTTATAATAGGTTCAAGACAGCTTGGTAAGATGTTCATAGTGAAGTCCGGTTATTCCATGGCTGTATTCTCAGTATTTGTGGAGATATTCAAACCCCTTGAAAATGCAACCTCAGAGACCATACTTGCGGTGTGCTTCGGCGGTGTGATACTTGGACTTGGAGTTGGTATCATCATCAAGTTCGGCGGGTGCCTGGATGGAACGGAGACCGTGGCCATCATGCTGAACAAGAAAAAAGACTGGCCGGTTGGAAGAGTTGTTCTGGGCATGAATCTGATCATATATTCTATTGCGGGAATGCTCTTTGGCCTGGACAGGGCGATGTACAGTCTTCTTACATACTTTATAACATCAAAGGTGCTTGATATGGTTGAGACCGGTCTGGAGCAGGCGAAGGCAGCCATGATCATAACTGATGATGCCAGAGAGGTGGCAGACAAGATATACAAGAAGCTGGGAAGAACCGTGACCATCATGCAGGGCAAGGGAATGATAAGCGGCAACAAGACAGTGCTCTACTGTGTTATCACGAGATTTGAGATCGGCGAGCTGAAGAACATCATCAATTCAATAGATTCCTCCGCATTTGTCACAGTTACGGATGTGGCGGAGATCATCGGCAATCACATCAAGGATAATGAATACAAGGAGATCCTTGAGAAGATAGAGGAGAAGGAAGAACCGCTCACAAAGCTTCCTGAGCATGAGAGTATGACGGACTTTGATGGCCTGGAGCATACCGGAAAAATAGATTAGAAAAAGCCTGTGACATATACCGGCAGATAACTGCTGTATATGTCACAGGCTTTTCTTTATTGATATATGTTTTAGACTGTAGTCAATATATTACTGGATACTGTCTACAAATGCCTTGTGGATCCTGTAGTCGCTGTCAAGCTCAGGGTGGAAGGAGAGGGCAAACTGGTTGCCGTACTTAACCGCCACGATCTTGTCATCAACTGTTGCAAGGACATCAACCTCAGGTGAAGCCTCAGCCACATAAGGTGCACGGATGAAAGTCATAGGAACCTCACCGATACCTTTAAGCTCAGCCTCTGTGTGGAAGCTTCCAAGCTGCCTTCCGTAGGCATTTCTCTTTACTGTGACAGGGAGAGTGCCAAGGTGTACAGTGTCATCACCTTCGATGTGCTGGGCCAGAAGAATAAGTCCTGCACATGTGGCAAGAACCGGCATGCCACCCTTGATCTGAGACTTTATAGTGTCGAACATGTCGCTGTCTCTGAGAAGTTTTCCCTGGACTGTGCTCTCACCGCCAGGAAGGATCAGGGCGTCATAAGGCTTGTTCAGATCTCCGGCATTTCTAAGTTCTATGCATGATACGCCGAGCTCGGAAAGTACATGCTCATGCTCTGCGAAAGCTCCCTGTACTGCCAATACACCAACCTGCATATTACTTACCCCTTTCTGCCATGAGGATTGCGATCTCCTGCTCGTTGATACCAACCATAGCCTCGCCAAGTCCCTCTGAAAGCTTTGCAACGAGATCAGCGTCATTGTAGTTTGTTGTTGCCTGAACGATGGCAGCAGCACGCTTAGCAGGATCTCCTGACTTGAAGATACCTGAACCTACGAATACACCCTCAGCACCGAGCTGCATCATGAGAGCTGCATCAGCAGGAGTAGCAACACCGCCGGCTGCGAAGTTTACAACTGGGAGACGGTGATTCTCATGTACATACTGAACGAGATCGTAAGGAACCTCAAGCTTCTTAGCTGCCTCATACAGCTCATCTGTTCTCATGCTGACGATCTCAGCAATCTGGCTGTTCATCTTTCTCATATGTCTTACGGCCTGAACGATGTCACCTGTACCAGGCTCGCCCTTTGTTCTGATCATTGAAGCGCCCTCGTTGATTCTTCTGAGAGCCTCGCCGAGATCCTTGGCACCACATACAAATGGAACCTTGAACTGTCTCTTGTCAATATGGTATACGTCATCGGCTGGTGAGAGAACCTCGCTCTCGTCGATGTAGTCAATCTCGATGGCCTGAAGGATCTGAGCCTCTGCGAAATGTCCGATACGGCACTTAGCCATAACAGGGATTGATACAGCGTTCTGGATTCCCTTGATCATCTGTGGGTCACTCATACGTGATACACCACCTGCAGCTCTGATATCTGCTGGGATTCTCTCAAGTGCCATAACTGCACAAGCACCGGCAGCCTCTGCAATCTTGGCCTGCTCAGGTGTTGTAACGTCCATGATAACTCCGCCCTTAAGCATCTGGGCAAGTTCCTTATTTAACTTATATCTTTCTGTTGTCTCCATGTTGAACCTCCGTTATAATTAGATTTGTGTTTATTGGAGTGAGTGTACATAAACTCACAATCTGTAGGTGATTATAAAACCAAAGTGACATTATAGAAATAATCAATATGTGATTATAAAAACAGGTCAGATTAATGCTGATATTATCGAAATACACAGAAAAACAAGGTCAGATATACCGGGACGATATTATTATGGAAAAAACTGGTATTGTATTTGCAAAATTGTTTTGTGAGACATAAGCTTGATGAAGGAGAAACGTAATGGCTGCAACAAAGAAAAAAGAAAAAAAGAACGCGATGGCGGTCATAAATCAACATATAAAGTCAGGGGAATTTGCCAAGATATACCTTCTGTACGGAGAGGAGAGGTATCTGGTGAACCAGTACAGGGATAAGTTGCTGGCAGCTCTGACTGATAAGGACGATAATCTGAATTTTATGAAGTTTTCCGGGAATGGAGTTGATACATCAGAGCTCCTTGCATTCTGCAACGAGATGCCATTTTTTGCGGACAGAAGAGTTGTTCTTGTGGAGAACAGTGGACTGTTCAAGAGCAGCAACGAGGATTTCGCAAAGAAGCTGGTGGAGATAGAGGATACATCGGTTGCCATATTTGTAGAGATGGATGTGGACACCAGGTATAAGCTGTTCAAGGCTGTGGACAAGAATGGAGAGGCTCTGGATTTTGCAACCCCTGATGAGAAGATGATGGTTACATGGGTGAAGTCACTGTTCCGTGCTGATGGCGTTGCCACCACAGACACAGCGATATACAAGATAATCGAAGCTGCGAACATGGACATGAACTGTATCAAGAATGAGGTTGACAAGATGATCAGCTATGCCGGAGACACAAAGCAGGTCAGCGAGCATGATGTGGATCTTCTGTGCAGCCAGGATGCGGAGAGCAAGGTGTATCAGATGATAGACTTCATCATCGCAAAGCAGAAGGAGAAGGCTTGCAGTATGTATCACGATCTTCTTGAGAATAAGGAATCGGCGATCATGATAAACGCATGTATCATGAGACAGTTCAACAAGCTCCTTCTGGTAAAGATGGCATTATCAGATGGCGCGCAGGACGCCAGCCTGGCGAAGATCGCAGGGTGCCCGGTGTGGGCGGTGAAGAATTACAAGGCTCAGTGCAGGGGCTACAGCATGGCACAGCTTAAAGACATAGTGGAGAACTGTCAGGACATGGATTACAAGCTCAAGACCGGACAGGTTATGGATAATGCGGCTATGGAGGTCATGATCGTGGAGCTGTGTGAGATGCAGTAGGAGACAGGTGATGATAATAAATATTGAGGCAAAAAAATAACCACTGTGAAAACAGTGGTTATTTTTTATATAACTATGATTGGTTCAAATATATGCAGCCGTTTAATATATCCAAATCCTTGTGTCAAAGTTATGTAGTTATCAGCCAGATGCTTAAGCCATCTTATTAACTGCAACTGCAAGACGTGATACCTTACGAGCAGCGTTGTTCTTGTGGTAGATGCCCTTTGAAGCAGCCTTGTTGATCTCTGATGTAGCAACAACAAGTGCCTGCTGAGCAGCAGCCTTATCACCAACAGCGATAGCAGCCTCAACCTTCTTGATAACTGTCTTAACCTTAGACTTGATCATCTTGTTTCTAAGTGTCTTCTTCTCGATAACATTGATTCTCTTCTTTGCAGATTTGATATTAGCCAAAATTCTTACCTCCATAAAATCTAATTAAATATAATAAGGTTTTACATTAAAACCGGACACGGACAATTCAATGTAAACATACTCACATATAATAGATGAAACACAATTCGTTGTCAAGACTAAAAAACAAAAAACTGCGCATTTTCGCGGATTATTTTCATGTTGTTTCCTAAGAAAAATGAAGTAAAACAACATGTTACTTTCCTTTACATAAAAAGGGGTAAATGGTATCATATATGAAGTGGGTCTTAATGATCCATACATATTATAATACAGGAAAAGCAGAGAAATATACAGATGTTTAAATATAGATTTTTTCAGGTGATAATGGCACTTTCGCTGGTCTTACTGATCATCTCCACGGCGATAATGTGTTCGTTCAGCGTTTGCAGGGTTGCGGAGAAGAGCTACAAGCCGAGTAATAGCGGCACGATAAGTTCAGTCATGAATAACGGACAGACTGAGGAATTATCAGAATTTGATGCGTGGGTGGAATACAGTATCGTGTTGGATGCCCTGGATGGGGACAGCGAGCAGGAGTACAGGCTTGGCAACGTATATCTGTCCACTGAGAATGTGATGAGGCTTGAACAGCTTGCAGACATCAAATCCAAGGCCAGCAATGGTGTGTTCATATCCATTGTGCTTCTGGTGGCATGCTTTGTAGTCATAAGGAGAAGGAGACTGTATGAGTGTGTTGTATGGGGCGGCGCTGCAGGCGTTATAATAGGAATAATCAGCTTCATAGCCATGGCGGTATCCAGCAGCGGAATCATGTATGGCATAAGAAGAATGGTGTTTGGAGAAAGCTATGCGGAGCTTTTTCCGGGACATGATGTCCTGCCGGATATAATACCGGCCGGTACGGGAACGAAGGTTCTTTGGGTGTATGTTGGAACGATATTTGTTGGACTTGTGGTTACTATCATAGTCAGGGTTATAAGCTATAAGAAATCACGTCCACACAAATTCAGATAGAAGGTTACATAATGGGAGGTAGTTATGAGAAAAAGAATCGAGGAGTGGATAAACTGGGTGCTCTATGATGAGCTCATTGCCAGCAAGATCAATGCGCCAAAGCATTTGCTGGGAATCCATGATTATGGTGAAGGTCAGATAATCGTTGTGTACAAGCCGGGGGCGATCAGGGTAGAGGTTACATCGCGCACAGGTAAGAAGATACACACTATGGAACAGATGACAAATGAAGGACTGTTCGCCATTTATTTTGATAAGAAGGAGTACGATGGCAACAAGTACAATGTTGTCACCACATATGAGGATGGCACCATTATAAACAGTGCAGATCCATATTCATTTGAATCGCTTATCACGGATTTTGACACATACCTTTTTGCAGAGGGCAGACATTACAATATATATGAGAAGCTTGGCGCACACCCTATGACTATAGACGGTGTACGTGGAACCTACTTTGCAGTGTGGGCTCCTCATGCAAGACGTGTCAGTGTAGTCGGTGATTTCAATCTCTGGGATGGTAATGTAAATCCTATGCAGATCACGGCAAATGAGGGAATATACGAACTGTTCCTGCCGGGCGTGGAGCCTGGTGCTGTGTACAAGTATCAGATCATGACAAGATATGGAGAGATACTGTACAAAGCGGATCCATATGGCAACCAGTGTCAGATGAGACCTGAGAATGCCTCTGTGGTTGCGGACATAAGCAGCTATAAGTGGAAGGACAACTCATGGATGAAGGAGAGAAGCAAGGTCAGCCGTACTGACAGAATGCGCATGCCTATGTCCATATACGAGATGCATCTCGGCTCATGGCGCAAGAAGGTTGAGGATGACGATGCCGGTTTCTACACATACAGGGAGCTCGCTCCGATGGTGGCAGACTATCTCAAGGAGATGGGATACACACACGTTGAGCTTATGGGTATATCAGAGTATCCATTTGACGGTTCATGGGGCTATCAGGTTACAAATTACTACGCACCGACCAGCAGATATGGTGATGCCGTAGATTTTATGTATTTTGTTGATTACATGCACAGCAAGGGAATCAGTGTTATCCTCGACTGGGTACCTGCTCATTTCCCAAGGGACGCACACGGACTTGGACGTTTCGATGGAATGCCGCTTTATGAGCATCCGGATCCAAGAAGAGGAGAGCATCCTGACTGGGGCACTTATATATTCGACTATGGCCGCAATGAGGTTGCCAACTTCCTCACGGCAAATGCACTGTTCTGGGTTGAGAAATTCCATATAGACGGACTGCGTGTGGACGCTGTGGCATCCATGCTGTATCTCGATTACGGCAAGCAGGATGGCCAGTGGCTGCCAAATGAACATGGCGGAAACGAAAATCTTGAGGCAATAGCCCTTATGCAGAATATAAACCGCATCATGGAGGAGAGAAATCCAGGCGCATATCTCATAGCAGAGGAGTCGACAGCATGGGCGGGAGTTACCGCTCCGGCATCCATGGACGGACTGGGATTCCTGTTCAAGTGGAATATGGGATGGATGAATGATTTCCTTGAGTATATGCAGATGGATCCATACTTCAGACAGAATAACCAGAACATGCTGACATTCAGTCTTTCGTATGCGTATGCTGAGAACTATGTTCTCGTCATATCCCATGACGAGGTCGTTCATCTCAAGCGTTCAATGATAGAAAAGATGCCAGGCAGTGAGGAGGACAAATTTGCCAACCTCAGAACAGCATACGGTTTCATGTATGGACATCCGGGCAAGAAGCTGCTCTTCATGGGTCAGGAATTTGCCCAGCCTAGAGAGTGGAGTGAGGCGAGAAGTCTTGATTGGTTCGCCTTAGATAATCCTCTTAATCAGGGCATGGAGAGGTATGTCAAAGCGCTCAACAAGCTGTACAATACAAATGATGCGATGTATGCGAATGACACAGATCCTATGGGATTTGAGTGGACAGACTGCGATCACCCTGACATGAGCATACTTTCATTTGTAAGACGTGGCTCAACTCCTAAGAAGCAGTTGCTCTTCGTATGCAACTTTACTCCGGTTGAGAGAGACAATTACAGCATACCGGTTCCTTGCTATACGACATACAAGGAGATACTCAGTTCGGATGATGTGCAGTTCGGCGGAAAGGGCAGACTCAACAGCAAGCCGGTCAAGGCACTGGATAAGAAGAATGCCAGAACTCCTTACAGCATAGATATTACGGTTCCACCGCTCTCAACGGTTGTATTCGAGTATGATTACACGGATATGACACCTGAGCTTGAGAAGAAGGAAGCGGAGGCCAAGGCAGCCGCAAAGAAGCGTGTGGACGCTGCAAAGAAAAAGGCTGCAGCGGCACAGAAGAAGGCTGAGGAGATAAAGAAGGACGCGGAGAAGAAGGCTGCCGAGCTGAAAAAGGAAGCAGAGAAGAAGACAGATGAGTTGAAAAAGGAAGCGGAGAAGAAAACTGCTGAGCTGAAGAAGGAGGCATCTGAGATCTCAGCAGAGGTAAAGGATGATATAGCAGATATTGAAAAGTCATTGGCGACTGTTGCTGATGACATCAAGAAAGATATAAAAGGACGCAAAAAATAAACTTGCAATATGAGACAACAGGTCATATAATGTCAATGTAAGTGCAAAGGGGCACAGAACGATATCGTTCTGTGCCCTTTTTTGTACGATCAGGCGGGTTGACGACCAGCCGGATCATAAGAATCCAGGTAGTTTTTAAGGAGGAAGCAGTATGAAGACAGGAAAAGTAAAATGGTTTAATGCAAAGAAAGGCTACGGCTTTATATGTGATGAGGATGGTGCAGATGTATTTGTACATTTCTCAGCACTGAATATGGAGGGCTTCAAGGTCCTTGAAGAGGGCGATACAGTAGAGTATGAGGTTGTGGATGGAGAAAAGGGTCCACAGGCTGCAAATGTAACCAAGCTGTAATGAAGTAAGACTTATATAAAATGAGCAAGCAGATACAGCACCCACAAGTCATCAAAATGGTGACTTGTGGGTGCTGTTTTTGTTATAAATACAAAAAAATTATAGATATCGCCATATGAAAATAATGGAGGATTGATAAAATAAAAATAGCAGAAATGAAAAATAATCTTGACGTATGATTATGATAAAAGGTAGAATACGGATATATAGTGAAACATGTTTCATGGAGCGCTGATGAAGATTCATGCTGCATGGATACAAAGAGTGAGATGCCATAAAAAAGAACAGAAAATACAATTATATAAGGGGGATAGTACCATGAAGAGATTTGATGTAGTTGCACTTGGAGAACTGCTCATAGACTTTACACAGAACGGACTCAGCGGACAGGGCAATATGATGATGGAGGCTAATCCTGGTGGAGCACCATGCAATGTTCTTGCTATGTTGCAGAAGCTTGGCAAGAAGACTGCATTTGTTGGAAAAGTCGGAGATGATTTCCTTGGAAAGACGCTTGCCGGGGTTGTGGCTGATGCCGGGATCAACACTGACAATCTGAAGTTTGACAGTGATGTACACACAACGCTTGCATTTGTGCATACCTACGAGGACGGAGACAGAGACTTTTCATTTTACAGGAATCCGGGAGCAGATATCATGTTAAGTGCGGATGAAGTAGATGAGAGTATCATAAAGGATTCCAGGCTGTTCCATTTCGGATCACTCTCCCTGACATATGAGGTATGCCGTGCGGCAACGCAGAAGGCTGTGGCTGCTGCAAAGGAAGCTGGATGTATCATCACATTTGATCCGAATCTCAGGGAGCCTCTGTGGAAGACACTGGACGAGGCACATGAGCAGATTGACTGGGGAATGAGACAGTGTGACGTGCTCAAGATATCGGACAATGAGATACAGTGGTTCACCGGTAAAGAGGATTTTGATGAGGGAATAAAGGTTCTTCAGGAAACATACAATATACCTCTGATACTTCTTTCTATGGGAAGGGATGGCAGCCGTGCATATTACGGGGATGTGGTTGCTGAGGCAAAGCCGTTCATTCAGGAGAACACAATAGAGACTACGGGTGCCGGCGACACATTCTGTGCATGCGTGCTGAATTATGTACTTGATAACGGACTTGAAGGTCTTGATACTGATAAGCTTACAGAGATGCTCACATTTGCAAATGCTGCGGCATCGATCATCACAACACGCAAGGGTGCACTCAAGGTTATGCCAGAGAGAGCCGAGGTTGAGAAGCTTATCGCCGAGAGACAGTGATAGAAAAAAAGACGGTAGTAGTATAGCTGTGTACAGTAATGATATAGATTACGTAAATAAAATGAGAATGATAAGATAATTGACTATAGTCAGAAAAGGAGAAGACAAATGGCAGGTTCAAAAACAGTGAAAAAAACTGCGGAATATACTAAGCGTTTTGAAGAGAGATACGACGAGCTCAAGTGGCTCTACTGCGAGCTCTATAACAATAATATGGAGGCATTTGACTGGCTGTGTGATTCTCTGTATGGATATTATCAGGAGAGAAATGCTGACCTCAAGAAACTGGACAGAAGTCGCGTCAAGAATCCGGACTGGTACAAGCAGAATGATCTGCTTGGCATGATGATGTACACCAATGCATTTGCGGGAACACTTAAGGGCGTGAAGGAGAAGCTTTCTTATGTGAAGTCGTGCGGTGTGAATTATCTTCATTTTATGCCGCTGCTTGAGAGTCCTAAGGGCAGGGATGACGGCGGATATGCGGTGGCTGACTTCCGCAAGGTAAAGCCTGAGCTTGGAACCATGGAGGATCTGGAGGAGCTCACAGCAGAGTGCCACAGACAGGGCATAAGCTGTTGTCTCGACTTTGTCATGAACCACACCAGTGAGGATCATGAGTGGGCAAAGGCAGCGAGACAGGGCGATCCTGTTGCGAGAGCCAGATATTTCTTCTATGATGACTGGTTTGTTCCAAATATATACGAGGAGACTGTGCCTGAGGTATTCCCGACCACAGCGCCGGGCAACTTCACATGGATAAATGACTGCAACCAGGTGGTCATGACGACATTTTACCCATACCAGTGGGATCTGAACTATGCAAATCCTATGGTGTTCAACGATATGGTCGGCAACATGCTGTACATGGCAAACCGTGGTATAGATGTGATCAGACTTGATGCTGTTCCGTATATATGGAAGCAGATCGGAACAAACTGCCGTAATCTTCCACAGGTTCACACTCTTGTCCGTATGATGAGGATAATCAGCGAGATAGTATGTCCGGGCGTTTTACTCCTCGGAGAGGTTGTCATGGAGCCATCCAAGGTAGTTCCATACTTCGGAACGGTGGATAAGCCAGAGTGCCATATGCTTTACAACGTAACCACTATGGCATCTACATGGAATACCATAGCCACAAAGGATGTGGGCCTCTTAAAGCGCCAGATGGATCATGTGTTCCTGAATTACCTCAGATGCCACGATGATATCGGATGGGGACTTGACTATGACTGGCTGGCACAGTTCGGCATAGATGAGGTGGCACACAAGAAGTTCCTGAATGACTACTTCACAGGAAAGGGATATGACAGCGATTCCAGAGGCGAGCTCTACAATGATGACCCGAGACTTGGCGACGCACGTCTGTGTGGAACGACGGCATCCCTGTCAGGACTTGAGGCTGGACAGTACGAGGCAAATGCTGACAAGATAGATCAGGCGGTGGCATGCGATCTCATGCTCCACGGATATCTGCTGGCTCAGAGCGGAATTCCGGTTCTGTACAGTGGTGATGAGATAGGACAGACCAACGATTATACCTACAAGAACGATCCGGACAAATGTGCGGACAGCAGATACCTTCACAGAGGAAACTTCCCATGGGATAAGGTAGAGAAGAAGGATCCTGTAGCCATGAAGATATTTGACGCGCTGCGCCACATGGAGGAGATCAGAGCATCACACGATGTATTCTCAGGCAGTGCAAATGTATATACCATAGAGACTGGCTGCGCAAGCGTTCTCGGAATAGTGAGAGAGTATGCAGGCCATGAGCTGAGAGCGTTCTTCAACTTCAGCAACATGGATCAGCTCATTTGGACCATGCCAGAGGAGCAGGCTGACATATATACAGATCTTATATCAGGCAAGACTCTCCGCGAGCTTGGAGCTGTCATGCCGAGATATGGATGTTGGTGGTTCTACAGATAAGTTATTGGGGATCATTTTAGCAGAGCGAAAGAAGAGTATTAAAGAATATTATAGAACGAAAAGAAGAATATTTATTTGATAGAAGGCTTAATGACCATATGCGGTCATGGCCTTCTATTTTTTTGCGGGCAATAAGAGGGAAAAATATCTTTTATAAATGTTATAATGGACATATGAAAGTCATATCGGTTTGTTAATATGCAGGTCAAGGAGGTGACAATGTGAACAAAATTTTACTTGTAGAGGATGACATACACATAAGCGAGGTCATACACGATTACTTTGTCAGAGCCGGCGGCGGTGAGCTGCAGGTTGTGGTAAAAGATAATGGGGATGATGGCCTGGACAGCTTTCTGACGGAGAGCTTTGATCTGGTTCTGCTGGATATCATGCTTCCGGGGATGGACGGGTTCTCCATATGCAGGGAGATGCGCAGACACAGCATGGTTCCAATATTGTTCCTGACGGCCAGAGATTCGGAGAGGGACATCATGCTGGGGTACGATCTGGGCTGTGACGATTACATAGTGAAGCCATTCTCACTTGCAACGCTTTATGCCAAATGCAAGGCACTCATCAAGAGGGCAAAGGGAGCTGACAGTAATGGGGAGCTTGTGTGCGGTGCGATAAGTATGGATCCGTCAAGATACATG
>CAVCCL010000076.1:0-22070 GCA_963600665.1 Bifidobacterium catenulatum
ACACAAAACGTTGAGGCCTTGTGTGCTTTTGGTCTTTTTTCCTTAAAAAAGAGATAATTTTTTATCTTTTTATAAAATAATCGGCAATTAGCGAAAATACCTTGATTGCCAGCTTCCTTGGTTGCTAGCTTCCTCAGCTATCAACTTCCCCGGGAACAAGCGCCTCTATCTCATGATACACCCTTGCGAGTGGCAGCCCGACAACATTGTTGTAGTCGCCCTCAATTCCCTTGACGAACAGGCCGCCCTTGCCTTGAATTCCATAGCTTCCGGCTTTGTCAAACGGTTCATTTGTGGCGAGGTACTGGATTATCTCGTCGTGGGATACCGGATAGAAGGTGACATCTGTCTTCTCATAGAATGAGCTGGATGACTTGGCTCTTCCGTTCACATATATCAGACACACACCGGTGTACACCTGATGCGTCTGGTCGGACAGACTGTTCAAGGTGTTGTACGCATCGTCATAGTCGTAAGGTTTTCCAAGAATCCTTCCGTTCAGCGATACAACAGTGTCTGCGCCGAGGACAACGAAGCGTTCAGGAAGTTTCTTAACCCGTCTTCCAACATCCTGGGCGATGATCCTGTTGCACACTTCATCTGCCTTCTTCTTAGCCAGAAGCATTACATATTCAGATGGAGCCATCGGTTCAAGATCTTCATCAGAAAGACTTGGACACACATCGAAGTCGTATCCCGCCTGGGCCAGAAGCTCTTTTCTTCTAGGCGATCCCGAGGCGAGAATTATCTTTATGTTAGTCATATGCTATATCTCTATACTTTCCTAAATTAGTTTTTCATAAACAAGATCAGCGCAAATAATATCTATACTGATAAGACATGCTATTGATATAGAAAATCATATAAGAATCATTATTTACACATCTTAATAGCCTTCTCAAACAGTGGCAGAGAACGCTCAACCATATCTGTTGTAGTACAGTAAGCCAGTCTCATATGTCCCGGACACATGAAGCTGTCACCAGGAACAAGGATCAGGTCAAGCTCATGGGCTGTCATGTTACAGAACTCATTTGCATCAGCGATAGGAGTCTTAGGGAACATATAGAAAGTTCCGCCCGGCTCAACACACTCATATCCCATGGCGGTGAGCTCCTTGTACAGGATGTTCTTGTTCTTCTCATAGATAGACAGATCAGATGTCTGGTCAAGCACCCTTGCAACTCCGAGCTGGATCAGAGATGAAGGACAGTTGTGTCCTGTGAAACGTGATACCTGTCCACACATGTTGATGATGAGCTCAGCGTCCTTGCATTTAGGATTTACAGCCACGTATCCGATACGCTCTCCAGGCAGTGACAGTGACTTGCTGAATGAGTAGCAGCAGATGGTGTTGTCGTAGAACTTAGAGATGAACGGTGAATCAGTTCCCTCAAATACGATCTCTCTGTAAGGCTCATCTGATATAAGGTAAATGTCATGTCCGTACTCCTCCTGCTTCTCTGTGAGGATCTGGGCAAGACGTGTTATGGTCTCTGTTGAGTAGACGATTCCGGATGGGTTGTTAGGCGAGTTGATGAGGATCGCCTGTACATTTGGATTCAACATCTCGAGGAATGCGTCAAAGTTGATCTGGAATGATGTGATGTCCGCTGGAACTACCTTGAGAACGGCACCGGTTCCGTCGACGTATGGCACATACTCAGGGAAGTAAGGCGCAAATGTGATGACCTCGTCGCCCGGTTCTGTGACACATCTGATGGCGTGAGCCAAAGCTCCGGCAGCACCTGATGTCATGAAAATGTCCTCAGGAACATACTCCATGCCGAAACGACGGTTCAGTGACTCTGCGACAGCCTTTCTTACAGAATAGATAGTGAGTGTTGGGCTGTAGCCGTGGAGTGCCAGTGAATCCTCATTCTGGATAAGGTCGATAAGACCCTTGTTGAAGTCATCTGTGGTAGGTACAGATGGATTGCCTATGGTATAGTTGAACACATTCTCAGCACCGATCTCAGCGGCACGCTTTGAAGCGTACTGTGCAAATTCCCTGATGATGGAAGTGTTATTTAACATTGATGAATATTTCTTTGAAATCATGAAAGTCCTCCTGTTGTATCTCACAATAAATACCAATATAAATATACAGTTATGGACACAAAAAAACAAGAGGTAACAGAACGGGGAAGATCTGCTGCCTCTTGCAAAAAAATGAGGGGAGAGAGGATTCAAATAAATGAAAAACTCTTTACAATTGTTAGTATATCCACGATTTGTGAAAAAAATGTGTTTAAAGATTAATCTATTTATAAAGATTAATAACTAATCATAAACAAATAATTAAACGTTCACAAAGTGCGCGTATTTCTGTATAATACAGCGTGACGGATACGATATTGAGGTACTATAAACAATGTATTAGTACCATAAGAGAGGTTTGAGATATGATATTTGAGACACATGGTCATTATGACGATACGCAGTTTGACGAGGACAGAGAGCAGCTTATAGCAGAGTTTCTGGAGAAGGATATAGACAAGGTTATGAATGTGGGAGCGGATATGCAGTCATCGAGGAATTCGGTGGAGCTTGCAGGGAAATATCCGCATTTCTATGCGGCAGTCGGTGTACATCCGAGTGAGGTAGGAGAGCTGACTGAGGCAGATATACAGGAGCTTAAGAGCATGGTGCTGGATAATCCAAAGGTGAGAGCCATAGGAGAGATAGGCCTTGATTATCATTTTGATGATGATCCCCCGAGGGATGTCCAGAAGAAATGGTTTGTCAGACAGCTTGAGCTTGCACAGGAGCTCGCCATGCCGATCATCATACACAGCAGGGATGCCGCATCGGACACCATGGAGATACTGAAAAGAATGGATGGCGGCAGAAATGGCGGTGTGATACACTGTTATTCATACAGCGTGGAACAGGCAAGAGAATATATAAAGATGGGATTTAACATAGGAGTTGGCGGAGTGGTCACCTTCAAGAACAGCAGGAAGCTTCAGGAGGTCGTGGAGGACATACCTCTTGAGAAGATCGTGCTTGAGACGGACTCACCGTACATGGCGCCGGTTCCGCTTAGAGGGACAAGGAACTCGGCTCTCAACATTCCTTATATAGCTGAGAAGATAGCGGAGATCAAGGGCGTTTCAGTTCAGAAGGTGTATGAAACCACCTACGCGAATGCCCTGGATATGTATAGAATACAATAGTTGATTTAAGCGTTACGCTGTAACAACAGGAAAGGACAAAGCATGGAGAAGTTAAGTAATCCACAGGTTACGATAGAGACGATAAAGAAATATGAATTTGCATTTCAGAAGAAGTTTGGACAGAACTTTCTCATCGATGCACATGTCATAAATAAGATAATCAGCGCAGCGGACATCACGAAGGACGACTGTGTTCTGGAGATAGGTCCGGGAATAGGAACCATGACCCAGTATCTTGCGGAGAGTGCCGGACAGGTTGTGGCGGTGGAGATAGACAAGAATCTTCTCCCTATCCTGGACGAGACCCTCGCGGAGTATGACAATGTGACCATCATAAATGATGACATACTGAAGGTGGATATCAACAAGATCGTGGAGGAGCGAAATGGCGGCAAGCCTATCAAGGTGGTTGCAAATCTTCCATACTATATAACGACACCGATCATCATGGGACTTTTCGAGAAGCATGTGCCGCTTCTCTCGGTGACGGTCATGGTTCAGAAGGAGGTTGCGGACCGCATGCAGGTGGGCCCGGGAACCAAGGATTACGGGGCGCTGTCGTTGGCGGTGCAGTATTATGCCGAGCCATACATAGTGGCAAATGTTCCGCCAAACTGCTTTATACCGAGACCGGGAGTGGGTTCCGCGGTCATCAGACTGAACAGATACCAGGAACCGCCGGTCAAGGTGAAGGACGAGCAGCTCATGTTCAGGCTGATAAGAGCATCATTTAACCAGAGAAGGAAGACTCTCCAGAACGGCATAGCCAACAGTGGAGAGCTGTCATTTACCAAGGAGCAGATCGCAAAGGCACTGGAATCCCTTGGAATATCAGCAAATATCCGTGGAGAAAGTTTGAGTCTGGCGGAATTTGCAGCTTTGAGCGACATTCTCACGGACAAATAGTGTCATAGGTGAGTAATCAGAATCATAGATAATTGATAAAGCCCCCGGAAAAGGACGTAGGATTCCGGAAGGGAGAGGAGGATTATCTATGGTGTACTGGAACCGATTTATATCGTATATTTACAGGTATCACGACGGACACAAATGTGAAAATTCAGGATTTGCCAAGGCGGCAAAGGTGGGGAGAACGGGAAGACTCACAGTTGGACTTAGAAATGGGATGAACAGCAGAGAGGAAATCTATGGCGTGTTCATTTACAGGGAGACGCTGGCCGACGAAGGGGTCGTTGGCGGTGACCAGGCAAAGGAGCCCGTGATGATTCCTCTGCCTGTGCTGGTTGGCAAGATGAGGCTCAGAAACGGTCATGGTGAAGAGTGCTTCTCATTCTGCTGGGATGATGTCATGGAGAGTGGACGTCCTGTGACTGCATTTGCAGGTATCGTCATAAGGCGGGTACAGCCTGATGGAAACATGGGGCAGGAGTATTACGACAGCGATATATTCTGTTCGTCATGGACGGACAGTGTGATAGATTATTCCAGAATGTGGGATGCGAAGCGGATGGACAGGGATGCCGGAGAGCTGAGTGAGGCGGTGAGAGAGGCATCCATAACAGATGCGGTCACGGCAGAGCTGGAGATGGAGAGCTGCGATGTACCGGCGGAGCCTGTGAGCCCTGATGAGGTTGAGACATCTGAGACAGGAATGGCGATAGACAATATGTTTGAGAACTATGAGCGCCTGCCGCTTCTTCCGGGAAGTTCCCTGGACGACGGACTGGACAGCGTCATAGAGAGCGTGAAGATATCCCCGAATGACATAGGACTTCTGGATATGTGCAACTGGAAGCTTGGGGTGAACAGCTTCCTGACACATGGGTATTACAGCTACAAATACCTGATGCTCGGCAAAGTCATATTTTCCCCGGATAATGACCGCGTCAGTTACATACTTGGAGTTCCGGGGGTGTATTCCTCGAGGGAGAAATACCTTGCCGGGATATTTGGATTTGACAGATTCGTGCCGGAGAAGGAGACGCATATCAAGACCGGCAGCTTCGGCTACTGGATAGTGGATATAAGATAGGAAGAAGAGGATAAAGAGAATGGAAGATACCAATATAGATGAGCTGACGCCGGAGGAGCGGCGTATCCATGAGAAGTATATGGATAAGGCCATAGCCCAGGCAAAGAGGGCTTATGCAAATGGCGATGTTCCCATAGGCTGTGTCATAGTCCACGATGACAGGATAATCGCAAGGGGCTTCAACAAGAGGAATCTGAAAAAGACGACGCTTGCCCATGCGGAGATACTGGCTATAGAACAGGCGTCAAAGAAGCTCGGCGACTGGAGGCTGGAGGAGTGCACGATGTATGTGACCCTTGAACCGTGCCAGATGTGTGCCGGGGCCATAGTGCAGGCCCGTATTCCAAATGTGGTGATAGGATGTATGAATCCCAAGGCCGGATGTGCGGGATCCATAATAAATCTGCTGGACATGAAGCAGTTCAATCACCAGGTCGAGGTTATCCGCGGTGTGCGTCAGGAGGAATGCAGTGAGATGATGAAGAGCTTTTTTCGTGACCTGAGGCAGGGAAAAGCGAAGAATGCTTGACGGCGGGCGGCATGTCAGATATAATGTAGCCTGCGGTGCATCTTGTGCACAGCCAATTAAATATGTTTTAAAGTTTCCATGCAACCGGGGAGGTAGCGGCGCCCTGTACCTGCAATCCGCTATAGCAGGGGTGATGGTCTTCCGGAGGGGTGGCTGCTGTAGGGCTGCCCTCAGTAAGTGATGTTGATGTCTGGGTCTCGCGCAACAGGAATCTTCGAACCGTGTCAGGTCGGAGACGAAGCAGCACTAAGGGGAATCTCCTGTGTGCCGTGAGGGTGCCTGGGCTGAGTTAACTGCTGAGGTAACGTCTATGGTGACGCTTCGAAGGAAGATCGCATGGATTTTTTTATTTTTAACATTATTTATTAAAAATTTAAAAAAATATAGCAAAATCCCACAAAAGATGTTATCATCAAGTATGATACTTTTGCAGTGCTATTATGCGCTGCAGAATAGTGATTTCCAAGGGGCGAAACGGATATGAATTACGCTGAAGTAATTGATTTTGTAAAGGAACAGACAGCCGTTAACGGCAGGCCGCCTAATTATCCATTCAGGAGCAGATTTGAACATACTATGCGGGTGTATAGATGGGCGATAAAGCTTCAGTCGAAGTTAGGTGGAGATCTGGATATAATAGTTCTCGCGGCACTTCTTCACGATGTGGGCTGGGATGACGAGAGACCACATGGGGAGGTCGGAGCAGAGATAGCTGTCAATTATCTTGACAGTCTGGGAGTCGATCCACAGAAGATAGCCAAGATAGGCGAGATAATCATGATCCATGAGGAGAAGGATACTGATGCAGACCTGTCACTTGAGTGCAGGATAGTTATGGATGCAGACCTGCTGGATGAAGTGGGAGCGATCAGTGTTCTGTGGGATTCCATGGCTACGGCTATAGAGGACGAGGCAAGCTATAAGCGCGCATATTACAGAATCAAGAATTTTTATAAGATCAATAAACCAAAGATCAAGAGATGTAAGACGGAGGCTGGACGACTTGAGTACAGCAAACGCATGCAGCTTCTTGAGGATTTCATATTCCAGCTTGAGAAAGAACTGTTCTAGTATCGATTGATGAATTTGATTGTGGATAGGAGAGATAATTATGAAGACATTTGTTAAGATCCTTGTAGCCATTATTGTGGTAGCAGCTATCTGTGGCGGTGTGTATCTGGTTCTTCCTGAGACAGCTCAGATATTTGTAAAGGGTAACATTCAGTATCGTACTAATGATGAAGCTAAGGACAAGATAGACAGCCTTAAGAAGAATGAGATCGTCTATACAGATGTACAGAGCAACGGAACAGAGAAGAAGGTTCCTACAGGTGTTACATATGGAGACGCTCTTGATAAGAAGGCCAAGACAACAGTATGGTATTATGAGGACACAACAAACGGTGGATTCAGAATCACATATTATGGTACAAAGGTCAGCATGGATCTTGCAAAGTATGGTTCAGACGGAACATATATAGACAAGACACTGAAGGCAGTATTTGATTTCCCTGCAGGCGGAAAGAGCACAGTTACATTGTACATAGGAGATGAGCAGTGCGACGATGCGATGAAGGCTGCTGTACTTCAGGCTCTGGCTAACTAATAACAGTTATTATACAATAAAACTCCACACCGACTATGATTTAGACGGTGTGGAGTTTTATTTTGCCTTTTTATAATTGCTTTTGCAGATCTTATGCAGATCAGTCGTGGCTGTTTACGAGATCCTCTATCATGTTGATGATGATTCCCGTTGAGTCGGTCAGGTTGCTGGACTCCATAGCCTGGATATATTTCTCTTTGTTGTTGTACACTTCATTTATTCCGGCGAACAGTGAATCTGTGTTCAGCTCTTCCTCCTGGATAACATAGCTGTATCCGCTCTTCTCAAATGACTGGGCATTGAGGATCTGATCACCTCTTGATGCGGCCTTTGACAGAGGAATGAGGATGTTCGGTTTTCTGAGTGCGAGAAGCTCACAGATAGCATTGGCTCCGGCACGTGAGATGATGATATCGCACAGTGCAAGCATGCTTGCGAGTTCCTTCTTGACATATTCATACTGGACATAACCCTTCTTATCCTTGAGAGATTCATCCAGATTGTCTTTGCCGCACAGGTGGATGACGTTGAAGGTCTCCAGAAGACGATCGATATTGTCTCTTATTGCATTGTTGATTATGACGCTTCCTGAACTTCCGCCCACGATAAGGAGAACAGGCTTATTGTCTGTGAAACCGCAGTAGTTATATGCAAATGCGGAATCACCGCGGAAAAGTTCCTCTCTGATAGGGGTTCCGGTCACGACTGCCTTGCCCTCAGGGAAGAGGTCCTTTGTCTCAGGGAAGTTACAGCATACCTTTGTCGCCTTTGGAAGGGCGAGCTTATTTGCAAGACCGGGAGTCATATCTGACTCGTGTATGACAACGGGGATACCTGCTGAGTGTGCGGCAAATACCACAGGGACTGTGACAAATCCTCCCTTTGAGAATACTACATCAGGCTTGAGCTCTTTCATGAGCTTCTTTGCTTCAGATATTCCTTTAAGTACCTTGAACGGATCCGAGAAGTTCTTCATTGAGAAGTATCTTCTGAGTTTTCCTGAAGCTATGCCGTGATAAGGAATTCCCATATCTTCTATAAGCTTTTTCTCCATTCCGTCATATGAACCGATGTACTGGATGTCGTACCCGTGCTTCTTAAGTTCAGGCATGAGTGCCATGTTTGGTGTGACATGACCTGCTGTTCCGCCGCCTGTCAATATAATTCTCTTCATAATGATTGTTAATCCTCCTGTTACTGTGCTGAAGCCAGATACTGCTTGAGTGCCTGAGCCAGTTGATCCGGGCATGAAGTCGGTTTGAAACCGCAGGTTGTGCCCTCGAGTCTTTCTATTACATCCTCAGGTTTCATACCTTCTACAAGTGCACCGATACCCTTAAGGTTGCCGTTGCATCCTCCGGTAAATTTTACATTGTGTAACCTGCCGTCATTTACATCAAAAGAAATCTCAACTGAACAGGTTCCTTTAGTCTTATAAACCATAGCTATACCTCTTTTCTATTGTACTTAACCAATCATTTTTATATTCTTTTTTAATAGCGTTGAGCGTGATGCTCCAGACGCGCATCATATTATAGCATATCACAAATGCGGTTAAAACCAAAATATTTGTCGAGCGAAAATAATTGTATACCCGGGAATGCGGCTCATATAATACTAGCATCCGGGCTGGCCATCCGGATATGCAATGTGTTTTTGACTGAAATGATCGAATATGTGAAAAGAGAGGGAAAAACTATGTTTGAAACTTTGCTGAATCAGAATGTGTGTATGTATGTGATGATAGTGTGTGGGTGCATTGGACTGATAGGACGGGCTGTCATGAGCAGCTATCTTGCGAGACTTGCAAAGGCTGCGGAGAGGATGGGTACGACAAGGAAGAAGGCGCTGCTGGAGATACGAAAGCGGTATGAGGATATAGCTTCGCTGGATGTGGACATACATGACACTGCGGCATTTGTGGACAAGTACATAGACAGGCTGAAAATAGGATTTGTACCTGTGAACGTGTGGAACGGATTTGTAAAAAATATGGGACTCGTCGTTGCGGGGACAGGCATATTTGCGGCGGTATATCAATATTATGTAGTAGGCGATGGACCGGAGGCGCTGAAAATGTGCGTGTGTGGTCTGGCAACATATATGCTTCTCATGGCGGCGCACAATCAGTGGAACTGTGCATGGCACATGCGGGCACTCAGGGACAGCGTGAAGAATTATCTCAGCAACAGTCTGTCGAACAGACTCCGAAAAGAGGAGAAGAAAGCGGAGGCTCCTGAGCTTCAGGTTGCGTGTAGCTCGGTTGATGAGGGTGTAGAGAAAAAGAAGGTTAAGAAAAAACAATCCCGGAACGGGGCGGCGGATTATGATGTCCTTCTGGATGGGATCATGAAGAAGATGCTGGCGGATGGATAACCGGCGAGTGGACACGTGCAGGTGGGCTGCAGATGAAATGCGGGTGAAAACAGCCTGTATGAGCCAATAAATTCAGGATGGTAGATAGTGAGAAAGCTGTACTTGATAGCAGGGCTGTATGCTGCCTGCGTGATCGGGGCTGTGCTCAGCGGATGCTCCATATATGACAAGGAGGATCTGTCCAAGATGGTGGCGACTCCGGGGGACGCAGAATGTCAGGCGGACGGTGCGAAGAATGGGGAAGGTGATGCGGAAGGAAAAGAAAAAGAAAAAGATGGAGACATGACGGAAGATGCGGAGAATAATACGGACACAGACGGGGAGAGCCAGGGTGAGGATATGACCAGACTCAGGGATTACAGCCAGATATCGACGAAGAAATATTCATGGTACATAGTGCGGGACAAAAATCACGGTATGAGCGGCTGTGACAACAGCTTTCCGCTGGAGCAGTACGATGCGTTCTACGTGGACAGAGTGTGTGCTGAGAAGAATGAAAAGGTGATGTATCTGACATTTGACTGCGGGTACGAGAACGGATATACAGAGCAGATGCTGGATGTGCTCAAAAAGCACAATGCAAAGGGCTGCTTCTTCGTGACGATGACATACATAAGGGATAATCCGGACATAGTGAAGAGAATGAAGGAGGAGGGACATCAGGTCGGAAACCACACGGTTCATCATCCGTGCATGCCGGAGAAGAGTGTGGAGGAGCAGAAGAATGAACTAAAAGAGTGTTCGGATTTCATGAAGAAAGAGACGGGATACGACATGGATATGTATTTCAGGCCGCCGTGCGGTGAGTACAGTGAACAGGTTCTGCAACTGGCTAAGGACATGGGGTACAAGACCATATTCTGGAGTATGGCTTACCTTGATTTTGATGTGAACAATCAGCCGGGGGCGGACTACGTCATTAATCATTTTGCGAAATACTATCATCCGGGGGCAATCCCGCTCATACACAATGTATCGTCGTCAAATGCGCAGGCGCTTGACACGGTTCTCACGAACCTGGAAAAGGAAGGATTTGTGTTCAGATCGCTGGATGAAATGAATATAGAATAGAAAAAAACAGCTCTCTGCAAGGTCGTCACCGGTGAATGTGGAGAGCTTTTTGTTGTGTGGTGTCAAAATAAAGGTTGATTCTAATATACCTATTTGCTAAAATTGATTCAATGTGAAAAATTTAATACAAGTAAGGAGAGAAAACAAATGGCACAGACAGTAAGTTTCGATTTTAAGAATGCAAAAGCCATGGCTACAGACGCTGATATCGCAGCGATCAAGGATCAGGTTGTAGCTGCAAAGGCAACACTTGTAAACAAGACCGGTGAGGGAAATGATTTCCTTGGATGGATCGATCTTCCAGTGGACTATGACAAGGAAGAGTTTGCCAGGATCAAGAAGGCAGCAGCCAAGATACAGGCAGATTCAGATGTGCTCGTGGTAATCGGTATCGGTGGTTCTTACCTGGGTGCAAGAGCAGCCATCGAAGCTTTAAGACACAGCTTTTATAATTCAGTTGACAAGTCAATCCGCAAGACTCCTGAGATCTACTATGCTGGATCTAACATCAGCAGCACATACATGGCTCATCTGCTTCAGGTGATCGGCGACAGAGATTTCTCTATCAACATCATCTCTAAGTCAGGTACAACAACAGAGCCTGGTATCGCTTCAAGAATCTTCAAGAAGAAGCTTGTTGAGAAGTATGGCAAGGAGGGTGCAGCTAAGAGAATCTACGCCACAACAGACAAGGCAAAGGGAGCTCTCAAGACACTTGCAACAGAGGAAGGCTATGAGACATTTGTGGTTCCTGATGATGTAGGAGGACGTTTCTCAGTTCTCACAGCAGTTGGTCTTCTGCCAATAGCAGTAAGCGGTGCTGATATAGATAAGCTTATGGAAGGTGCAGCTTCAGCAAGAAAGGATTGTCTTGCACAGGACTTCGACGATTCAGATGCTATGAAGTACGCAGCAGTAAGAAATGTACTGTACAACAAGGGTAAGTCGATCGAGATCCTTGCTAACTTTGAGCCAGCACTCCACTATGTATCAGAGTGGTGGAAGCAGCTCTACGGCGAGAGCGAGGGTAAGGATGGCAAGGGACTCTTCCCAACAGCTACAGACTTTACAACAGACCTTCATTCACTTGGACAGTTCATCCAGCAGGGTTCACAGAACCATTTCGAGACAGTTATCAATGTTGTAAATCCAACATGTGAGATCGTTATGGAGGCTGAGGACTCAGATCTTGACGGACTTAACTATCTTGCAGGCAAGACAGTTGATTTCGCCAACAAGAGTGCTATGAACGGAACTATCCTTGCACATGCAGATGGTGGAATACCTATCATCCAGATCAACATCGACAAGATCGATGAGTTCACTCTCGGTGAGCTGTTCTACACATTTGAGTTTGCATGTGGTGTAAGTGGATATACACTTGGTGTAAATCCATTCAACCAGCCAGGCGTTGAGAGCTATAAGAAGAACATGTTCGCTCTTCTCGGCAAGCCGGGCAACGAGGAGCTTGGCAAGGAGCTTCTTGCAAGAATCAACGGTTAATATAAGCAGGTCTGTCTTGTGACGGACAACTTAGAGAATATATGAGGATATGCAGATATATATGACTATGCAGAATGAACTCCGGTTCTGACTGTATACATATTTGTCTGCATATTTTTTTGCGGTTTTGTCGGAGTGTTCCTGTAGCGCTGATTTTGGGATCCTATATTTCTTGTAATCGGATTCGCACGATGTTATACTTATGAAGTGTATAGGCTCAGAAAAAGCCGGATACTTACATTGTGGATGGAAGGATAAGAAGGGCAGTGACATATGAACGAAATGAGAGATGTTGAGGGGCTGTATAACCGATATAGACAGGTTCCATTGTATCTGATAGGACTGTTCTGTCTGATGACAGTGTTTATGTACTTTGTAGGTATAGGAGCCGGTGTGATAGCGACTATCTTCACGGCGATATATGGAACCATAACAATTGCGGTTTTCCTCAGGATGAATTCTCTGTCCAGGGACAGATATGTGGAGTTTGCCATGGAGCATGGCAAGATGCAGAAGGAACTCATAAAGGAATTCCCAGTTCCATACGCTCTGCTGGACGAGGACGGTAAGGTAGTCTGGGTAAACGATGAGTTTTCAGGCATAACCGAGACCAGCAAGAGAAAACTCATGAAGCTGAACATTGTTCAGGTATTTGAGGAGGTTACGGAGGAGAGCCTGCCATATAAGGAAGCAGTGACCGAGGGAGAGATAGCTTTCAACGGAAGAGAGTACAGATACGAGATAAGAAGAGTCCAGGTCAACAAATTCGATGAACTGGAAGGACAGGAACAGTCCGGAGAACCGGAGACGGATAAGAAGACTGAAGAGAAGCCGGCGGCACATGGCTCCAGGCGCCATGGCAAGACTGATACATTTCTTGCATTCTACATGTTTGACATAACAGTGGTCAATCGCCTGACACAGGAGAACCACGATCAGAAGCTGGTTGCAGGTCTTATATATATTGACAATTACGATGAGATATTCGAGTCGCTTGAGGAAGTAAGACATTCTCTTCTTGTTGCCCTTGTGGATCGAAAGATCAACAAATATATGGCAAATGTAGATGCCATAGTCAAGAGTCTTGAGAAGGATAAGTACATGTTCGTCATGCCGCAGAAGTATCTGGATCAGCTCAAGGAGAACAAGTTTGCACTGCTTGACGAGGTTAAGGCTATCAATATAGGCAATGATCTGCCGCTGACACTCAGCATAAGCCTTGGAACAGATTACAAGAGTTTCATAGAGAACTTCGAGGCAGCGCGTTCTGCCATGGAGCTTGCCCTTGGACGAGGCGGAGATCAGGCTGTTATCAAGTCTGCCGACAGGATCACTTATTTCGGTGGTAAGAGTCAGGGAACTGAGAAGTCAACAAGAGTAAAGGCAAGGGTTAAGACACTGGCCTTCAAGGAACTTCTGGAGACCAAGGAGAGAGTTATAATCATGGCTCACAAGAATCCGGATATGGATGCATTTGGCTCCGGAATAGGTATATATAAGATGGTGACAGCACTTGGAAAGAAAGCGCATATAGTTGTCAATGAGGTGTCATCAGCCATAAGTCCTATATATGGCAACTTCACGTCCAACAACGTGTATCCGGATGATATGATCATCAACAACGATCAGGCGCTGAGCCTTGTCGATGATGATACGGTTGTCGTGGTTACGGATGTCAATAATCCGACTCTTACAGAGTGTGAGGAACTGCTGTCATACGCCAAGAGCATCGTGGTGTTCGATCACCACAGACAGACCAAGGATGTCATCGCCAATGCAACCCTGTCGTATATAGAGCCATTTGCGTCATCGGCATGTGAGATGATCGCTGAGATGCTTCAGTATATGGATGAGAAGATCAAGCTGAGACCGACAGAGGCGGATGCCATGTATGCCGGAATACTCATTGATACAGATAATTTCCTGAGCAAGACAGGTGTCAGAACATTTGAAGCTGCCGCGTTCCTGAAGAGAAGCGGTGCGGATGTCATGCGTGTAAGGAAGATGTTCAGAACAGATATAGAGACATACAGGCAGAAGGCAGAGGGCGTGAGCCACGCGGAGATGGTACTGGATGCGTTTGCCATATCCATCATCACTCCTGGGGCAGGTCCTGAGTCGCCGGTTGTACTCACCGCCAAGATCGCCAATGAGATGCTGAACATTGCAGGAGTCAGGGCGTCATTTGTAATAGCCCAGATGGGATCTGATGTCAAGATAAGTGCCAGGGCCATTGATGATGTGAATGTACAGATAATCATGGAGAGAATGGGCGGAGGCGGACATGCCAACATTGCTGCTGCCCAGTTTACAAATGCAAAGGCAGAGGATATAAAGAAGGAGCTGGTTGAGCTTCTGAATGAGATGTATAAGGAAGGAGATATATAGATATGAAGGTTATATTATTACAGGATGTTAAAAGCCTTGGAAAGAAAGGCGCAATGGTAGAGGTAAATGAGGGATATGCAAGGAATTTCATCATTCCTAAGAAGCTTGGCATGGAGGCAACTCCTAAGAATATGAACGATTTCAAGCTCCGCAAGGCTCATGAGGAGAAGGTGGCAGCGGAGAATCTTGCTGATGCCAAAGCTCTTGCAGCAGAACTTGAGAAGGCTTCTGTAACTGTGAAGATCAAGGTAGGAGAGGGCGGAAGAACATTTGGTTCAGTATCCACCAAGGAGATATCAGATGCCATCAAGAGCCAGCTTGGCAAGGATATAGACAAGAAGAAGATCGTTATGAAGGATTCGATCAAGGCGTTAGGAAGCTTCTCAGTCAAGGTTAAGCTTCACCCTGAGGTTCAGGCAGAGCTTGCTGTCAAGGTAGAGGAAGCATAAGGAGTATTGATAAGACATGGAAGATGCATTTGCAAGAAAGAAGCTTCCCTATAATCTGGATGCCGAAAAGTCAGTTATAGGTTCCATGCTCATGGACAGGGATGCCATAGTGGAGGCGTCTGATATGCTGACCAGGGAGGATTTCTACTATGGTCAGTACGGAATATTGTTCGAGAATATGGTTGAGCTGTTCAAGGAGGGAAAGGCGGTTGACCTGGTAACCCTGAAGAATAAGCTTGAGGAGAACAATGTTCCTGATGAAGTCATAAGCTCCAAGTCGATAGCGGAGATTCTTGAGACTGTGCCGACGTCGGTGAATGCCAAGCATTATGCCGAGATCGTGGCGGACAAATCCATACTCAGGAAGATGATAAAGCTGTGCGAGGAAGTGGAGAAGGACTGTTATCTTGATTCGGAGGGAGTTGAACAGCTCCTTGAACAGGCCGAGAGCGGCGTGTTCAATCTGATAAAGGAGAGGAACGGCTCCAGCAAATTTGTGGGGATCGACAGGATCGTCATGAATGTTATCGAGCAGATAGAGGAGGCTTCCAGAAAGAATACAAGGGTAACCGGTATCCCTACCGGATTTATAGATCTGGACAACATGCTCACCGGTCTGCATGGATCGGAGTTTATACTGGTGGCTGCGAGACCTGCCATGGGTAAGACGGCATTTGTCCTGAATATAGCTCACCACGTTGCCGTGCGCAAGGGGATTGCAACGGCGATATTCAACCTGGAGATGAGCAAAGAGCAGCTTGTAACACGTATGATAGCCATGGATTCCCTGGTCGATTCACAGAAGGTACAGACGGGACAGTTGGCTGAGGACGACTGGGATCAGGTACTTGCCAGTGCGGAGAGTATAGCTGCCGCACCACTGTACATAGAGGATAGTTCAGCGCTCACCATATCTGAGCTGAGATCCAAATGCAGACAGCTCAAGAGCAAGAACAATCTTGGACTCATCATCATCGACTATCTGCAGCTTATGAGCACGACGGGACGAGTTGAGTCGCGTCAGCAGTTCGTATCTGATATGTCGAGATCGCTGAAGATGCTTGCCAGGGAGCTGGATGTGCCTATCATAGCACTGTCTCAGCTTAACCGAGAGGTTGATAAGAGACCGGATCACAAGCCTGTGCTTGCGGATCTCCGAGAGTCGGGATCTATAGAGCAGGATGCCGATGTGGTTATGTTCATATACAGAGATGATTATTACAATCCTGATACCGACAAGAAGGGTATCTCGGAGATAATCATAGCTAAACAGAGAAAAGGTGCCACCGGATCTGTGGATCTGGTATGGCTGCAGGAATACACGAAGTTTGCCAACAAAGAGCACTAAATATATTATGTTTTATAAGGAGAATTGAAAATGGTAGTTGAACCAAGAGTTAAAGATTTTATTTGTACAACAGCTCACCCAGTGGGATGCGCACAGAATGTAAAGAATCAGATCGAGTATGTCAAGTCAAAGGGTGCAGTAAAGAGCGATAACGCACCTAAGAAGGTTCTTGTGATCGGCGCATCAACAGGATACGGACTTGCATCACGTATCGCAGTTGCATTTGGCTATGGCGCAGATACCCTCGGTGTTATGTTCGAGAAGGAGTCAAATGGACGCCGTACAGCAACCGCTGGCTTCTACAACAACAGAGCATTTGAGGAGGAGGCACACAAGGCCGGACTCTATGCGAAGTCCATCAATGGCGATGCATTCTCAGTTGAGATCAAGGAGCAGGTCATCGAGACCATCAAGGCAGACATGGGCAAGATCGACATGATCGTATACAGCCTGGCTGCACCTAGAAGAACAACTCCGGATGGAACAAAGTACACATCTGTACTCAAGACAGTTGGTGAGGAGTACACCAACAAGACACTTGTACTCAAGGACAACACCATCACAGATGCACATATCACAGCAGCAAATGATGACGAGATCAATGCCACCATCAAGGTAATGGGCGGCGAGGACTGGATCGACTGGATGCAGGCACTCTCAGATGCCGGAGTTCTGGCAGATAACGTGATCACAGTTGCATACTCATACATAGGACCAAAGATCACATTCCCTATCTACGCTGAGGGATCAATTGGACAGGCAAAGAAGGATCTGTACAAGTCAGCAGACATTATAAATGAGAAGTTCCCTAACATAAAGGCGAAGATAGCCATCAACAAGGCTCTTGTCACACAGTCAAGTGCTGCTATTCCTATCGTTCCTCTGTATATCACTCTTCTCTACAAGGTTATGAAGGAGAAGGGACTTCACGAGGGATGCATAGAGCAGATGCAGAGACTGTTCATGGATAAGATTCTGGATGATACCCAGGTGGATGACAACGGATTCATCCGTATGGACGATTGGGAGATGAGAGATGATGTTCAGGCGGTTGTTGCAGAGCATTGGGATACAGTCAACAACGACAATGTAAAGGATATAGCAGACATCGATGGATACTGGGAGGACTTCTACAACATGTTCGGTTTCAAGATCGACGGCGTGGATTACTCAGCAGATGTTGATATCATGTAATTGATCACAGATTATACAAGGGGTCAAACTCCGTGTGCAGGGGCATTAACAATGCTCTCTGACTGACGGAATCTGACCCTTTAGTTATATCATGGTGCGCAGACATGAAGTGTGTCTGCTCTATAATTATATAATTGGAGGTACAGGCATGTACAAATATTTATTATTCGATCTTGATGGCACGATCACCAAGTCTGAGGAAGGAATATTCAACTGCATAAAATACGCATTGGACTGGGCGGGTATTCCGTATCCTGAATACAGTGTGTTCAGAAGCTTTATAGGGCCATCGCTGTATGACTCTTTCGTGAGAGAATTCGGCATGGACGACGCAAAAGCGAAAGAGATGGTTGCGAAGTACAGGGAGAGATACAACGTGGTAGGTCTCTTCGAGGCTGAGGTGTACGACGGAGTGGCAGACACCCTGCGTGCTCTCAAGGAGAAGGGCTGCATACTCTCAGTTGCAACCAGCAAGCCGACGGAGCCGACACTCCGTATCCTCGAGAAGTTCGGCGTGAGAAAATACTTTGATGTTGTAGTTGGAAGTAATCCCGACGGAACAGGATCAGACAAGAAGCACATCATATCCCAGGTTCTTGAAAGCCTCAAGAAAGATCACGGCCTGACAGAAGATATGATAAAAGCAAACCAGGTTGTGATGATAGGCGACAGACGCTACGACATAGAAGGCGGCAAAGCCTGCGGCCTCCAGACCGTAGGAGTCCTCTACGGCTACGGCAGCAGAGAAGAATTCGAAGCAGTCGGCGCAGACAACATAGTGGAAACCCCGGGGGAAATCCTGAAACTGTAGATATCCGACAAGGTCAGGATGCCCTGCCTCCCCTGACAAATATTGAGCCTGTGTGTATGTAATCGGTAGCGAAGACGTCTGAACTTTGCTGCTTCTTGCCAAGGCGGGAGCTCGCAACGCCCTTATGCGAGCGGGAGCCGCGTGCAGATAGAAGCAAAGCAAAGTTCAGTAAGTCGAGTGTGATTACATACACACAGGCTCAATATTTGCAACAGGGGAGGCAGGGCATCCGTCCGTTCGTCATATCATCTCCTGACATTTGAGATGTATCCGAAGAACGCTCCGATGATGCCGCCGATAATGTGGGTGAGGTTTGACACATTGTCCTTCACAAACACTCCGTCAACCACCTGTCCGCCGATATAAAGCACTGCCACAAGGATGAAGGTGAGCGGTATGGAGCCGTCCTTTATACATGCAAAAGAGGACAGGAGAATGTATGCGAATACCACTCCGCTGGCGCCGAGCAATGCTGTGCCAGGGAAGAATATAAAATGCACGATTCCTGTCACCAGTGCGGTTGTGACGGTGACGATGAGCAGATCCTTTGAGCCGTATTTCTCCTCAAGCAGTGGACCGATCACAAGCAGCAGAGTCATGTTGTTTATCAGATGGCTCCAGCTTGCGTGTCCAAATACATGGGCAAACATACGGACATAGGTTAAGGGATCGGTGAGAGGGGCTCTGTACACCTCAAACAGAAGGAAGTTACTCTTGCCGCCTGTGAGGATGTTCAGAAGATATGCTCCCAGACAAATGAGTGCAAATGTAAGTACCAAAGGTGAGTTAAATGATATCTTTAATATAGTTTTTGATTTTGTCTTTGACATGGATCGATTCCCCTCTTATTCATATAGTATAGAAAAATATTACCAGCGGTCATCCGCTGGTAATATTTTTTTAAGCGTCATAATCTGGCATATCGTTAAAGTACATCTTGTAAAAATTGGTACTCTGTTCAAGAACTCTCATGGTGGATGGAAGCGGTACGGCGATGAGATCGTTGAACTCATACTCTCCGGCTGCTGAATCTATCTCATGTCCCATCTGAGTTTCATTGTGTGTGTAATCGGCATTGAAACCGCCGTATTTATTGCCGCGGGCATCAAGACGTATCCACTTCTTGAGATCCGGGTGATATACCGCATTAAGTGCATGCATAGCCATAAGTCCGCCCTTATGCTTGATACGGATATAGCAGAATCCTGTATATAAGTTGTTGGCACGAAGCAGTGCTGCCAGCAAATTGGCCTTTGAATAGCTGATGCCCGTGCTGGCTTCCAGTACGTCGGAAGCGCTGATAGTTATTACTGAAAAATTGCTGTCATATGTGTGAGAAATCCCATCCCGGACAAAATAGTAACATGCCTGTATGATCTCATCACTGCTCTTGCAATCTGCAGCAAGTTCCTTTGCCTTTGCAGCGACGATAGGATTGTCATAATTTACATACTTGTCGTATTGCAAATATGCTGAATCCTTATTTCTCTGAATTAGTTGCATTGTGTCATCTCTCCTTTATTACTTGGAATATGTAGAACTTCAGATAATAAGATTCATCTGCAGCCCATAATATTGGGTGATCAGGAGCCTGTGTGCGGAACTCTACCTGGCGAAGTCTTACATGTGAATTCATGGCGGCCTGTTTTATGGTCTTGGTAAATAACTCGAAATCCATAAAATGTGAACATGAACAAGTCGCAAGGAATCCACCATCCCTTACGAGTTTCATAGCACGCAGATTAATCTCGCGATAGCCTTTGACTGCGTTCTTTATTGAATTTCTTGATTTTGTGAATGCCGGCGGGTCAAGTATGACAACGTCAAACTGTTCGCCTTTTGATTCCAGTTCAGGAAGAAGATCAAATACATCTCTGCACTCAAAAGAGACAGTGCTCTCCAATCCGTTGAGCGCTGCATTCTCTCTGGCCTGGGCAATAGCAAGTTCTGAAGCGTCTACTCCCAAAACGCTGGAAGCACCGGCTATGCCTGCGTTTAGAGCAAAGGAGCCTGTGTGTGTAAAGCAATCAAGAACCTTTGCATCTTTACATATTCTCTGAATAGCAAGACGATTATACTTCTGATCCAGAAAGAATCCGGTCTTTTGACCATCTTTCACATCAACAATATATCGAACGCCATTTTCATTTATATGAACCTTTGTGTTAAATTCATCACCAATAAACCCTTTATAGGTATCCATCCCCTCGTGTTTTCTGACTTTTGCATCGCTTCGTTCATAAACACCCTCGATTATTATACCATCATTTTTAAGTATATTTTTTAAAATATTTATTAACAAATTTTTAACTTTGTCGATGCCGAGTGCCAGTGATTCGACAACAAGCACGTTTTCAAACTTGTCAATGACGATTCCCGGAAGAAAATCAGCCTCGCCAAATACGACACGGCAACTGCTGGTGTCGACGGTTTTCTTGCGGTAATCCCATGCATCCTGAAGCCTCTTTGTGAAAAATGCCTCGTCGATCTCGGTGTCCACGTGTCTTGTGAGCATGCGGATGATGATCTTGGAATTGGTATTTATGAATCCTTTTCCGAGTGGATAACCGTCGAAGTCCTTTACTATGACGATGTCTCCGTTCTCAAAGCTGCCGACTATGGTGTCGACCTCATTGTCAAATATCCATGCTCCGCCGGACTTCAGAAGTCGTCCCTCTCCCTTTTTTAATGTAACAATAGCTCCCATAATATATGTATCCTTTCTCTGTACTGCCGTTGGCAGACATTTTTCGTTGTCTGTTTTTGAATTTTGCGGGTTTATTTTACCATATGTAGACAAATAATCCAAGATGGGGTGACTTAACACATTTGTAACAAAAAACATGTAAAAAAGTTATACTTGTAAAAATTATGTAACACGTGTATACTACGAGCGTAGCAGAATGCACACAAACGTCAGATTCCCTGCGGAAACTGATGTTTAATAAAAAGGAGGACAGTAAAGATGTCTACAATGAAGACTAATATTGCAAAGAGAGAAAAGAGCCTGCTGGCGACAAAAGCTATAGGCAGTCTTATGGCGATTGCTGTATTGGCTATTGTGATTTTTTCTGCAAATGTGGTGACACAGGCAGATGAGATGGGAGCTGACGGCACAGCAGTTCTGGCCACAGCATCAGATGCACCTCAGAGTGGAGTGATACAGGATGAGGATGGTTACTTCAGATATTATATTAATGGTGAAGTGCAGAAGACTGCAGGCTGGATAGATGCTGAAGATGGCACCAGATATCTTATAGATGAAAATGGTGTGGCAACTATGAAGTTTACACGTTCTGGCGATACCATCAAGATATACAGATTCAGCGCTGATTCAAAGGACTGGACGATCTGCAAGAACGAGTGGCAGACAGTGGATAACGTTCTCTATTATCTGAACAATTCCGGACTGTGTGCAAAGATATACGATAATAGCAGCAAGAAGGCAAAGTCACTGAGCAGCGGCAAGCTTGTCCAGGTGAAGAACCAGATGCTTATTCTCAACGATGGCAGAACATATTATTTTAATTCAAACGGTGACAAGGTCACAAAGGGCGGCTGGTATCATATAAATTATGACAATATGGTATTTGTAACAGGCGGTGGTTCCCATTATGTAAAGG
>CAVCCL010000076.1:22080-40261 GCA_963600665.1 Bifidobacterium catenulatum
ATGTAAAGGAGAGGATCTACAAGGCATCAGGCATTTTCAGAATGTATTCATTTAATGATTCAAAGAAGAACTGGGATATGAACAAGAACCTGTGGAAGGATACAGGCAGAAAGCTGATGTATTTTGATGGATCAGGCACATGTACCATTCTGTATGACCAGGCGTCGAATATATTATACAGATACATATCAAGCAGCAAGTCATACAAGAGAGTGTCAAATGTAATAGATAAGCTCAACGGAAGCAGATACTATTTCTATGATGCAAATGGAAACAGACGTACATCTTCAGGATGGAAGAAGGTAAATGGAAGTACCGCATACTATGTATGTGACGGTGGATATGTGACCTCAAGATATACAGATCAGAAGGGTACAAAGAGAGTATACGACTTTGATTACTCGAAAAACACATGGGTGCAGAAGAAGAATATGTGGAAGACTGTCTACAGCAGCAGATACTATTTCGGTTCTAACGGCGTAGCCACAATGAGCTATAACAACAGCACTCAGAAGGCATACAAGTTTACAGGCGGAAAGTGGAAGCCTGCAAAGAAGCTCATAATGAAGATCGGAAATGCCAACTACTATTTCAACAGCGCTGCAAAGCGTGTTGTAAAGGCTGGAAAGTATAAGACAGCCGATGGCTACATAGCATATGTCAACAGAAGAGGCGTTGTATATAAGAGAGAGTACGATCTCTCGGTCAAGAGATATTACACTATCGATCTTGGTAAGGGCAGAAAGACAAGAGTATATGGATATTATGATATAGGCGCGGCAAACAGACTGAGCAAGATGGTCAACCAGCACCGTGCAGAAAATGGACTTTCAAGCCTTAAGGTGTCAACATCTCTGACAGAGACAGCCACCACAAGAGCAAAGGAGATAAGCAACAAGTACAGCCACTACAGACCAAATGGAACATTGTGTCTCAACTCTATGTACGAACTGTACGGAGAGAATCTTGCGTGCGGTTTCAGCGGTGGAGATCTCGTGTTCAGAGCATGGTCCAAGTCTACCGCACATGACAGCAATATGCTGAATACTACATACAAGACCATGGGTGTTGCAGTATTTGTAGCTCTCAAGAATGATAAACAGGGATATAAGAGATATTATGTCCTTACATTTGGCAAGTAATTTTAATGAGGAAATTAGTGGAAAATAAGACTGTTAAATCCCTCAAATTAAATTGAATTATATGGAGAAATAGAGTACCATACATAGTATAAGGCAAATAGTCGGATATAGAATTTTGGCTAGTTTGGGAATGGAGATTGTGTGTGGGTTTCATATATTCGTCTTTAAATAGAGGTGTCGGCGAGAGTGTGGCACTATTTGACAATAGAATAGCCAGGATGCTTCCTTTTGTCACGGGAAAGGCATATTTTGACCTCAGGAATTATGATGCCCAGACTGGAGAATTCGAAGTATATATAGAATGGGATGGCGAGCTTGAGTCGGTGCTTGGATATTCGCTGCCAACTGGAGGATATTTCGTCAAGGCAACCATAGCCCAGGCTTACAGATTTCATGGACTCGACAGTGGATTGCCGGTATATATGAAGCTGATAGCACAGAACGGCAGGCTGTATCCTTACAGGACATATGTCATGATGGATGGCAGACCATTCAGCGTGGAATTCGGCGGCGGAGTGCTGATCCCTTTCGAGGACAGATACGAGGAACTTGGATGCGAAGCTGCAAAACAGACTGTGGATACTGGCAGTCAGAAGCTTTTGATGGGAAGTCAGAGTGGAATGACAGGCAGTCAGCGTTTTCAGTGGAATGGCAGTCGGATGAGGCTGTTGTTTGGCAGTCAGGGTGGATTTAGATACCTGACAGGTAGCCAGTACAGAATGTTTGGCAGCCAGCGTATGTTGTCGGGTAGCCGGCGCTATCAGTGGAATGGCAGCCAGATGAGGCTGTTGTTTGGTAGTCAGGGTGGATTCAGATATCTGACAGGCAGCCAGTACAGAGTGTTTGGCAGCCAGCGTATGTTGTCGGGTAGCCAGCGCTTTCAGTGGAATAGTAGCCAGATGAGGCTGTTGTTCGGCAGTCAGGGTGGATTCAGATATTTGTCAGGCAGCCAGTACAAAGCGTTCGGAAGCCAGCGTATGTTGTCGGGTAGCCAACGCTTTCAGTGGAATGGCAGCCAGATGAGACTGTTGTTTGGCAGTCAGCGCGGATTTATATACCTGACAGGCAGCCAGTACAAAGCGTTCGGAAGCCAGAGAATATTGTCAGGCAGTCAGCGTGAAAACAGATTTATGATAGCTGAGAATACAATACATGCTGACACACAGCAGTCACAGGATAGGATGGATTCAGTCAGGACAAGCCAGGAGCTGATGGTTGAGTTTCCTCAGGAGTGGCAGCTTATCAACAGAAGCAGAAGACCGGCCAGCAGGATCGGCGGCAATGCTAAGTTTGGATATGGACTGGATCTGATCTAGTACATGACCGGATCTTGGAGGATATATGAAAGATATAGAGGGATTCCACACATTGTGGACTGCTCCTTATTTTGAGAAAAGTAAAGATGACACTTACAGCATGCAGGATTATGAGCTTTTGACCATGATCCTGTCTGCTCTTATGTGGAGAAAAATGAATGGCCCTATCACACTTTACGGTGATGCAAGGGCCATTGATTATGTTGAGGGACAGGGATTGACGCATATATGGAATGGCGGCATAAAAGAGATACATGTTCCAGACAGCATATCCCCGGGAGTGTTCTGGGCTGCGGGCAAGCTGTATGCACTTAAGGCGGCGCATATGCCGGCGGTAATGGTGGATCTGGATCTTATAGTGTGGAAGAATATAGGGGAATACATAGCGGGGACGGATATTTGTGCAATACACAGAGAAGGAATATATCCGGATGTATATCCCGGCAGGGACTTCTTCAATATGGACAGTTCGTACAGCTTTGATCCCCTGTGGAGCTGGGATGTTCCGCCGGTAAATACCTGTATGCTATATATGGCTGAGGAGCAATTTAAGAACTATTATGTGGACAGCTCCATACAGTTTATGGAGAATTGTAGGGAGACTGAGGAAAATCTGTGCCACATGGTATTTGCGGAGCAGAGACTGCTAGCGATGTGCGCTGAGAGAAAGGAAAAGTGCATAGCTTCATTTTTTCCGGAGGCGGCGGATATAGAGAGACAGGATGTGTTTACACATTTGTGGGGATATAAGAATATTCTGAAGTTTAACTATGGGAAAAGGGTTGAATTTAACAGGCGTCTCTGTGATCGGATAGAGCGGGAGTTTCCGGAAGAGGCGGATGTTATAAGGGAGTTACATGTTTGTAGATAAAGTGCTGAAGAAGATACCCAGAGAGATATACATATATATACTGTGGGGAATTGTCGTGGGAGCGGTAAATCTTGGCTCCGCCTGGATATTTATGTACAAATGCGGGATAGAGCCGGTCAGGGCCAACTTCCTGGCATGGATACTGTACAATTTTGTGTCATTCATAACAAATAGAAAATCAGTGTTCCATACTGCCGCAGAGACCGCGTGGGAGTTTATAAAAGAACTGGTGTCATTCTATGTGAGCAGGGTGTTCACACTGGTAGTGGAGGAAGGCCTGATCTATATACTGGTTGACAGGCTTCACCTGTGGGCAATGGGTATAAAGACGTTCACATCAGTGCTGGTGATATTCCTCAATTATTATATAAGCAAGAAGTTTATATTCAGAAAGATAAAGAAAAAACTGTAAGAGATATGTATAAATGCGAATGTTTATCGAAATTTTATAGAAAAACATGGACACAATTACTTCCAAACATTTGACAGTTGGAGTATAATTGAATGGTTAAATATGTATAAAAAGCAGAATAAGTAATGCAAGGAGATAAGTATGAAGAAGAGAGTAGTAATAACAGGTATAGGAGCCATAACTCCAGTCGGCAATACAGTTGACGAGTATTGGAATTCACTTAAGGAAGGCAAGCATGGTTTCGGACCTATTACACAGTTTGACGCTTCAGCATACAAGTGCAAGCTTGTCGGCGAGGTTAAGAACTTTGTTGCAAAGGACTACATTGATCCAAAGTCTGCAAGACGTATGGCGAGATTCACACAGTTTGCTGTGAAGGCAACCCAGGAGGCTATGGCAGATTCAGGACTTGATATGACAAAGGAAGATGCTTACAGAGTTGGTACATGTATTGGTTCAGGCGTTGGTTCACTCCAGGAGCTTGAGAATGCATATGGAACCATCCTTACAAAGGGACCACTTCGTGTAAGCCCATTTGTAGTTCCTATGATGATCAGCAACATCGCAGCAGGTAACGTTGCGATCCAGTTTGGTCTCAAGGGCAAGAGTATAGATGTTGTAACAGCATGTGCTTCAGGAACAAACAGTATCGGTGAGGCATTCAGAACTATCCAGTACGGAGACGCTGATGTCATGGTAGCCGGCGGATGTGAGGCAGCAGTTTCACCTATCGGTATATCAACATTTGATTCACTTACAGCACTTACATCATCAACAGATCCGGACAGATGTTCTATTCCATTTGATAAGGACAGAAGCGGATTCGTTCTCGGTGAGGGAGCAGGTATTGTTATCCTTGAGGAGCTTGAGCACGCAAAGGCAAGAGGCGCAAAGATCTACGCAGAGCTTTCAGGTTACGGATGTTCAAGTGATGCACACCACATCACAGCACCTGAGGAGTCAGGTGAGGGCCCGGCAGTTGCCATGACCAATGCGGTTAAGGATGCAGGACTTCCACTTGATGCGGTTCAGTACATCAATGCTCATGGTACAAGCACACATCTGAACGATCTTGTTGAGACACGTGCTATCAAGAAGGCATTTGGCGATCACGCAAAGGACATCAAGATCAATTCAACAAAGTCTATGACAGGACATCTCCTCGGTGCAGCAGGAGCCATCGAGTGTATTGCCTGTGTCAAGAGTATAGAGGAAGGTTATATCCACAGAACAAGAGGCCTTGTGGAGAGCGAGGAGGAGCTTGATCTGGATTATTGTAAGGAGCCATGTGAGATGGACGTTGATGTTGCGATCAGCAACTCACTTGGATTCGGCGGACACAATGCATGTATCGTCTTACAGAAGTATAAGGAGCAGTAAACATCATGTTATTTATCAAAAAAAAGGCAAAGGATGCCGAGATACTTGCAGCAAAGGCTGCAGAGGAGGCAAAGGCTGCTGAGGGAATTCAGGAAGCACCAAAGGTGGAGCTTGTAAAGTGCCCTAAGTGCGGAAGAGAAGTTGAGAAGGAAAGAGTGAAGAACGCAAAGTACATTTGTTATGAGTGCGGTTCTTACTTCAGAGTTAAGACCAAGAACAGAATAAGAATGGTCACAGATCCAAAGTCATTTGAGCCATGGTTTGAGGATATGCCAAGCTCAAATCCTCTTGGAACAGAGGGCTATGAGGACAAGGTTGCGGCTGCACAGGCCAAGACAAACCTCAAGGAGGCAGTCACTATAGGAAAGGCAACCATCAATGGTGAGCCTGCTGTAGTTGGTGTATGTGATGCAAGATTCCTCATGAGCAGCATGGGATATGTTGTGGGTGAGAAGATTGCCAGAGCTGTCGAGAAGGCTACAGAGGAGAAGCTTCCGGTATTCATGTTCTGCTGTTCAGGCGGTGCACGTATGCAGGAGGGAATCATTTCTCTGATGCAGATGGCCAAGACATCCGCTGCATTCAAGAAACATTCTGATGCAGGACTTTTGTATGTATCTATTCTTACAGATCCTACAACAGGTGGTGTTACAGCCAGCTTTGCAATGCTTGGAGATATTATCCTTGGAGAGCCTGGTGCACTCGTAGGATTTGCAGGACCACGAGTTATCAAGCAGACTATTGGTCAGGAGCTTCCAGAGGGCTTCCAGAGATCAGAGTTCCTTGTTGAGCATGGTATCATAGATGGCATAATCACAAGAGACAAGATGAAGGACACAATGTATGATCTCATCGTCACACATAAGCAGAGACAGGGATATGCCAACTTTGACAGTGCTGTTGAAGATGAGAAGTTTGACATAAGCGAGATCCTCAAGGAGAGACTCAAGGATGACGAGCCTAAGACTCCATGGGAGAAGCTCAGAGGTGCTCGTCAGATGAGCAGACCTTCAGGTTTCGACTATGTGAAGTATATATGCGATGATTTCCGTGAGATCCACGGAGACAGAACCATGAATGATGACAGAGCCATTGTGGGTGGTATCGGTCATATAGATGGACAGCCTGTAACAGTTATATCACAGGTCAAGGGAGCTTCCATGGCAGAGTGCATGGAGAGAAACTTTGGTATGCCTCTTCCTGATGGCTACAGAAAGGCTCTTCGTCTGATGAAGCAGGCTGAGAAGTTCGGCAGACCTATCATTACATTTGTAAATACACCGGGTGCGTTCTGCGGACTTGAGGCTGAGGAGCGAGGAATGGGCGAGGCCATAGCGAGAAATCTCTATGAGATGTCATCACTCAAGGTTCCTGTACTCTGTATCCTTATCGGAGAAGGCGGAAGCGGTGGAGCACTTGCCCTTGCAGTCGGCAATGAGGTATGGATGCTTGAGAATGCGACATACTCAATCCTTTCACCTGAGGGATATGCTTCTATCCTCTGGAAGGACAGCAACAGAGCTGAGGAGGCTGCAGAAGTTATGCAGATCACAGCACAGGATCTCAAGAGACTGAACGTTATCGAGCAGGTCGTACCTGAGTACGGCGGAGCAGATGAGCAGTCAGTTCCATATATAGGCAAATACCTTAAGATGAACATTAAGGAGTTCCTCAAGAAGTATTCAGAGAAGACTCCTGATGAGATCGCACAGGACAGATACGACAGATTCAGAAATCTGTAGATCACAGATATACTATAGATGAAAGGCATTTCTCAAGTGAGAAATTTATCTCACGGGGGAATGCCTTTTATTCATGCATATGTTGAAGTGATGGTGTTTTTTTGGTAAACTTTATGTATATGGCTGAAGATACAGCTTGAATTGGAGGAGCGTTTATGAAGAAACAGCTAAAGGTTACTTTGATAGTTATCGTGGCCGCCATCATTGCGGCAGCAATCATATGGTACGTGATGTACCTGCGGGGCAAGGAGCAGGATCTGCTGACACCTGTGGGAACACGTGCAGAATTTATCGGTGATACAGACAAATATCCTACCATGCTTACAGCGAAGGGAACTCAGATCCTGAATGCGGACGGAGAACAGGTCGTTCTCAAGGGAGTGATGGTTCCGGAGTCACGAAGTCTGTATGAGGAGAAGAAGTTTAACGAGGATTTCTACAAGGATGTATTTGCCAAGGGTGGTAATGCAATAAGGGTGCCAATAAGCCCTGTGGAGTACAAGAATGACGATTATTACATGTGGAGATATCTTGACCGCATAGTTACCTGGGCAGGAGAGAACGATAACTATGTTATTCTCGACTGGGATTATACAGGCAACCCGATAGATGGTTCCGGGGATGAGATGCCGGATCTCGACGAGAATCCGCTGGATTATTCCGCAGAATTCTGGAAGAACATCGCGGATTATTTCAAGAACACTCCAAATGTTATATTTGAGATATACAATGAGCCGGTAGGCATGAGTGATTCAGAGTGGAAGAGATGCGCGGAGAGCCTTATAGGAGTTATAAGGGATGCCGGCGCAAAGCAGCTCATAATCGTTGGAAGCCCGGATTACTGTTACGATCTCGGATGGCTTGACGAGCTCGGTGTGAAGAATGACAATACCGCGTTCTCTGTTCATGTTTACCCGGACAAGGTGTTCTGGCAGAAGTTCCTGTCGGGTTATGTGACAAGTTATCCTCTTATAGTGACAGAGTGGGGATATGCAGACGATGATGTCGAGGTCGAGAATGAGAAACTGAAGGGTACCAGAAATGTATTTGGAATAAAATTTACCAGATATCTGGCAAAGCATGATATAGGATGGATCGCAGTTGGATATGACGATACGGTGGAGCCATCCATGTTTACTAAGGGATATAAGGAACTCACAAAATGGGGCGAGTATGTGACTGAGCTGCTCGGAGACAAGGAAGAATAAAGAGAATAACGGATAAAAGGGAGAAAATATATAATGGCAATCAGAATATTAGGAACAGGAAGCTGCCTTGCAGAGAAAGAGGTGTCAAATGACGAGCTTGCAAAGTACGTTGATACATCTGATGAGTGGATATCTTCAAGAACAGGTATAAAGAACAGAAGAATAGCTGTTAAGGAGACAACGACGAGCATGGCTGCTGAGGCTGCCGAGAGGGCACTTGAGATGGCAGGGAAGTCCGCAGAGGATGTGGAGCTTATAGTGCTTGCCACAGTCACCCCGGATTATTACACACCAAGCGGGGCGTGTCAGGTTCAGGCGGCTATAGGTGCGGATAAGGCGATTGCGTTTGATGTGAATGCGGCATGTTCGGGCTTTGTATTTGCCCTCAATGTTGCAAAGATGTATATAGAGACAGGTTTTGTGAAGAATGCCCTTGTAATAGGCTCAGAGACGTTGTCAAAGATACTCGACTGGAATGACAGAGGTACATGCGTATTGTTTGGAGATGGCGCAGGTGCCGCTTATATAGAGGAGTCCGACAAGGGAATCATAAGCATTGTCCAGGGCTCGATCGGCAAGAAGGGTATGGTGCTCAACTGCGAGAGCAGGAAGACCAACAATATATTTGTAAAAGATGAGATCAATCATGACTACCTGTATATGGATGGCCAGGAGGTGTACAAGTTTGCGGTGAGACAGTGTCCTAAGTGCCTCCAGGAGGCTCTTGACAAGGCTGGAATGACCGCTGATGATGTGGATTACTTCGTACTCCACCAGGCAAATGTAAGAATTATTGAATCGGTTGCCAAGAGACTTAAGGCACCGCTTGAGAAGTTCCCTACAACACTCGATTACACAGGGAATATGTCTGCTGCGAGCGTACCTGTACTTCTCGACCAGCTCGTGAGAGAGCACGGCCTGAAGCGCGGCGACAAGATCGCCATGTCGGCATTCGGCGCAGGGCTTACCTATGGAGCAGTGGTGATGGAGTGGTAGGAGGCGAAAGCCTATACGCAAGGATATTTTTGTATGTAGGCTTTAACAACTGTAATTTTTGAGGGCGGAGCGGAGCTCCCTGTAGTTGGGAAGAACCTTTTCTACCTCGGCCCAGAAGAGGGCAGAGTGGTTCATCTGCTTTCTGTGACACAGCTCATGGACTACCACGTAATCTATGATTTCGGGGGTGGTGTTCATCAGTGCACAGTTGAAATTCAGGTTACCGGAGGAGCTGCAGCTTCCCCAGCGGGTCTTCTGATGTCTGATGGTGATCCTTCCGTAGGTCACGCCTATTATCTGAGCAAAATGTTCTACACGTGAAGGAATATATATCCGAGCCTGTTCTGACAGCGCCTTTATATCGGCATCTGTCAGGGCATGGCTCGGATTTTTTTCGTTTGACATATTGGAAATTCTTTTCTGCATGATTTCCAGATGGCTGCGGATCCAGTTTTGTCTGGAATCCACAAAGCTCTGGATCTGACTGTCGGTCATTATGAGGGGCGCACGAACCTTTATGTTGAGGTCTCTGTCTATCTCGATACAGATAGATTTGCGCCTGCTCCTGACGACAGAATATTCGAATTTATCAGAATTGTTCATGGCATATTACCTGTCTTTGATAGGTACGTATTCCTTAGGCTCTACAAGACTTGGATAGGCCGGACGCATGATCTTGTAGCTGTTGATCAGCTCCTCCATACGATGTGCACTCCATCCAACCACACGGCCAATGGCAAACAGTGGTGTGTAGAGGGCATAAGGGATCTTGAGCATCTTGTATAACAATCCGCAATAGTAATCTATGTTGATGCACACACCCTTGTAGATCTTGCGCTCCTCGGCAATGACCTCAGGTGCGACGCGCTCTATGAGCTCGTATAATTTGAATTCGTCCTTCTCGTGCTTCTCCTCGGCGAGCTTTTCTACATACTCCTTGATAATGACAGCTCTTGGATCTGACAGAGAGTATACAGGCTGACCCATTCCGTATACCACACCCGATTTGTCAAATGCTTCGCCGCGCACGATCTTACGGATATAATCACGGACCTGATCCTCATTTGTCACATCCTCGACATTGCTGTGGATGTTCTTCATCATCTCCATGACTTTGAGGTCTCCACCGCCGTTGAGAGGTCCCTTGAGTGAGCAGAGTGCTGCTGCGACTGTGGCGTATGTATCAGAACCTGATGATGTGACAACACGTGTTGTAAATGTTGAGTTGCTTCCACCGCCGTGCTCCATGTGAAGAACAAGGGCGAGATCGAGAACCTTTGCCTCGAGCTGGGTGTACTTTCTGTCGGAGCGGAGCATGCTCAGGATATTCTCAGCAAATGAAAGCTCAGGATCCGGCTTGTGTATGTAACAGCTTCGTCCAAGCTCGTAGTGTCTGTATCCCTGGAAAGAATACACAGCGAGTCTTGGAAATACACTTATTATCATAAGACACTGCTGAAGAACGTTGTCCAGAGATATATCCGTCTCAGACTTATCGTATGATCCGAGGGCAAGGATACTCTTGGTCATATTTGAGATTATGTCCTTGGTAGGGTTCTTCATTATTACATCCTGTATAAAGTTGTGTGGAAGGTCGTATGCAAGGTTGAGGACCTGCTTGAACTTGGCGAGCTCGTTCTCGTCAGGAAGCTTTCCGAACAATAACAGATATGTACACTCCTCGAAACCAAATCGTCCTTCCTTTGTAAATCCGTCTATCAACTGGCGGATCTCGTAACCTCTGTAATATAATTCACCGTCAGCAGGAGTATGCTTTCCGTCCTCCATTGTATACGCCCGGCTGAGTGAAATGTTGGTGATGCCGGCATTTATTCCTATTCCATTCAGATCGCGAAGTCCACGCTTTACGCCGTATTCCTCGTAGAGGTTGTTATCTATGGTATCGTTCTCAATACAGAGACCAAGACGCTCCTTCGTAAATGAACTAAGATTATTGATTGACATATATAATACTCCTTTCAGGTAAGTCTTCACTGAATTATCTCACTTATTTACAACTATTGCAATCCGAAATGATTGTATGGGTGTAAAATATTATGTATAATGTACTGAGAATAAAGTTAAGACAGATGTTTTAGGAGGTAATATAAATTGGCAGACAGACAGGATATGGGGCAGAATAAAGGGAGCGCAGGAGCTCATAAGGGAACTGTGAGCCGTGCAACAACGAGCAGTGTGAAAAAGGCACAGCCGGGCAAGGGAGCAGCGTCAGGCAGTCGGTCAGCATCAGGCAGCCGTCCAGTGTCGGGAAATCGTCCGGCATCGGGCAGCCACTCATCATCGGCGAGTCGTCCGAAAAGTGCAACTGCGCAGGACAAAAGGCGCACAAGTACGGGACGTCCACTTGAAAAGTCGGTGAAGCCTGTGTCTTCAGGAAACAAGACCAGAAGACCGGCGAATAGCAGGCCGTCAACAGGTTCCGGTAAAAAATCCGCGCAGAGCAGAAATAAAAAGAAGCGATATGAGCTGAATGCGAAAATGATGGTCGTGGCGGCTCTGGTGGTTGGAATAGTGCTTGCACTTGTGATCACGATAATCATGAGATCCAGCATGCTCAGGGTCAAGCAGATCCAGACGGATTACAATATGGGGGATATATTTGATATAACAAACTATATTGAGCCGGACAGCAATGATGCCAAGCTGGAATATGACAACTCAGAATTTGCACCGGATAAGCTTGGTAAGTACACCATCAAATATAAGATCAGACGTGGAAAGTTAAGCAAGACCAAAAAGGCTGTTATAAATGTCGTCGACGAGGTAAATCCATACATAGACGGCCCGGACGAGATAGACGTTTCTATGGGAACGGATATAAACTGGAGTGATTATTACAATGTGACAGATGAGGACCCGGATGTACAGGATTCACTTAAAGCCTCTCAGGACATAGATACAAGCAAGGAGAGAACAGTAACTGTGACTCTCACAGCAGAGGACTGGGCAGGCAACAAGGCGTCCAGACAGATCACCGTAAATGTGCTCAAGAGTAACTTTGATGAGTAGGGTATGAATGAAATAATATATCTTGAAAAATGACAGAAAAAAGCTCAATGCTGACGGGGATGAAATCCGAAAGCATTGAGCTTTTGATTTTAGTATTTTATGAGATAGGCGGTTTTCTCAGTTCTGCATCCAGCTCTGAGTTGTCGACCACTGTTGTCTTGGTCTTTTTAACCTTTTCCTTCTTCTTCTTAGATCTGCTCTTGTGTATGTTCTTGATGAGCATTACCACCAGAAGCAGGATAAGACCTATGCTTATGAGGACTACGGATAAACCATATTTGTCCAGTATCTTGTCGATTATGTTGTAGCTTGACTTCTCCCACAGTCCATCCGCTTCAAGATCTGCCTGAACCTTTGAGAGGCAGTACTTTGTTCCGGTACACTTTGGTATACCCGGAAGCCTTGATGTGATGGCTGTAAGGTTGCTTGCCTGTTCATCAGTTACATTGAAGTATGTATATGACAATGCCTCCTTACCTGTTGTGGTTATAGGATCGTCCAGACCGAGATTGATGAGATACCACTCTCCGCCGAGATAAACCGCATTCCATGCACAGTTGTTGATGTAACTCTCTTCTTTGAGCTGCTTCTGTGTGTCCATGGAGTCGTCCAGAAGATCTGAATTCTGTCCCTCAATGTACAGACATGGCACACCGACGTAATCCATAATGGCCTTGAAAGCCTTTGCATATCCGTAGGTGACTGCCGACTGATACTTGGAGTTGAACACGCCGTCTGCGGTGTATGCGTATATGTTGTCCTTGCTCTTAGATGTTGCATCTGAGGCATAATAAACTTTGTTGATGATCGAATTATGTATGAGATATACCTTCTCGTAATCCTTTGCGCTCTCATCCAGAGAAGCAGCATAATTCTTGACGGTCAGGTCAAAGTTGTTCTTGTATATGGAACGTGTATCTCCGTTGGCATACAGTGAATAGCACTCGATGGTGAGAGCTGTATATCTGAGTTCTCCCGAAGATTCCTGCTTACACTGATAGCTGTCGGACATCCAGAAATACTCAGGATGATCGGCGAGCACAGCGTTGACAATCTGATCCATTCCCTCGTTGCCGATAACTTCCCAGTCCTTGTTGCTGACTGACAATGTAAATGCTGTGTAATATCCGCCGTCCTGATAAGATGCATTGGATGTCGACTCGTTGAACTTCTGAGCTGCATCGTTGATCTGCTTGTAGACGGTCCTGTACGCACTGTTGTCAAACTGGTCATAGAAATAAGTTCTGCCATCTATGGTATCGGTTTTGTTACTGCTGTCCGTATCATCTGTATCCGCCGCCTTTGCGACATATGGAGTAAATGATAATATCATGGTAAGCGTAAGCAGCAGTACAAGAAATTTCTTCTTCATAACTGGAACACACTCCTTCTTTTGCTTATGCAAAGCCCCTTTATATACTTCTCTCAATAATAACACATTATGGTTATTATTGCCAGAGAAAATGGGTTAAAGCGGTTGGATTTTGCTTCGCATATGTGTATAATAGTAAAAACCTGATGGTTAACGGATGGAAGGAGGAAACACATGGCTTCCAGTTGCGATATGTGTGCACACTATGTGTACGATGAAGAAGATGATTTTTATGAGTGCCTGGTGAATATGGATGAGGATGACTTTGCCAGATTTGTGGCAAGGGGCTACGACAATTGTCCGTATTTTCAGTTGGATGATGAATACAGGATAGTGAGACATCAGATGTGACAGGTGAAGTATAAAAACGGGAGATGCGTGGTGGCGCGTCTCCCGTTTTTTTATAGCTGATGATCAATGTGATCAGTTTTTTTCAAATGACTCCGCCAGCTCCGTGAGATACACATACCTCTCCAGAAGCTGATCCAGCTCTGATTCAAGCTGTTCCTTTTTCTGTGTGAGCTCGTTAAGCTTTACGAAATCTGACACAGAGTTGTTGATATCGGTCTCTGTCTGCTCTATCTCAGCTTCCTTCCGGGCGATGGTGTCCTCTATGGTGTCATATTCCCTCTGCTCATTGAAGGAGAACTTTTTCTTCACGGACGGATTCTGTGGTTTCTTCTTCTGGGCTGGTTCCTTGTCTGCTGTGTTGACATGCTCCGGCTTTGGCTGGGTATTTGCCCCTGCCGATGCGCTGTTGGCAAATGAACCGTGGGTCAGATAATAGTCGGTGTAGCCGCCCTCAAACTGTGAGATCCCGCCGCAGCCGTCAAATACCAGAAGTTTTCTGATAACTCTGTCCAGGAAATATCTATCGTGGGATACGACTATCAATATGCCCTGGAAGGAATCCAGATAGTCCTCAAGTATACACAGCGTGGAAATATCCAGATCGTTGGTCGGCTCGTCAAGGATCAGTACATTTGGCGATGATACGAGAACCTTCAGCAAATACAGTCTTCGCTTCTCGCCTCCTGAGAGTTTCTCTATGCGCTGATGCTGCAGGGTGCCGTCAAATAAAAATCTCTCACACATGGTGGATGCTGACATGAGACCCTCGGTGGTCTGGATATACTCTGCTGTTTCTTTGACGTAGTCAAGTACCTTCATGTTGGGATCCAGAGCTTCATTTTCCTGGGAGAAATATCCTATCCTGACGGTGTCTCCGATCTCTATGGTTCCGCTGTCCGGCTTGGTGACACCGGTTATCAGCTTCATGAGAGTTGTCTTGCCACAGCCGTTCGGGCCGACAACACCTATCCTGTCAGTTCTCAGGAAGTTGTATGAGAAGTCTGTTATGACCGGAGAAGGTCTGCCCGGCCAGGTCTTTGCTATGTGGGAAAGCTCTATGGTCTTATTTCCCAGACGGCTTGCGATTGAGCTCATGGTAACAGACTGAGTTTCCTTTATAAGCTCCTCACTTGCAAGCTTTTCATATCTCTGGATATGGGCTTTCTGCTTTGTGCTTCTGGCTCTGGCACCTCTCTGCATCCATGCGATCTCCTTGCGCAGGATATTCTGATGTTTGTTCTGAGTGGCAAGTGCGATGTTCTCACGCTCTGCCTTCAGCATGAGATAGCCTTCGTAGTTGGCATTGTAGCTGTAGGTTTTGCCTTTGTCTATCTCCACTATGCGGTTGCACACCTTGTCAAGAAAGTATCTGTCGTGGGTGACCATGACCAGAGCGCCCTTGTAGTTGTTAAGGTAATCCTCCAGATATTCTGTCATATCGTTGTCGAGGTGGTTTGTCGGCTCGTCCAGAACAAGAATGTCACATCTTGACAGCAGTGCCGCCGCCAGAGCAACCTTTTTTCGCTGGCCACCAGACAGTGTGCTCACCATAAGGCTGGTGTCGTCAAATCCGAGGCGGTGAAGAAACGACTTGGCATCACCCTCTATGCTCCATTTGTTCTCCTCGTCGACATTTGCAGTGATAACATAGTCGTATATGCTGACCTCCTCTGCGAAGTCGGGGGTCTGTGGAAGATACTTTATGACCACGTTGTTTCCCTTTGACAACTGTCCTGAATCACATTCGTCTATTCCTGCTATGATCTTGAGGAGTGTTGATTTACCCGTGCCGTTTACGCCTATGACACCGATCTTTTCTCCTGAATTTACTGAAAAGTCTGCGTCCTCGAACAGAATCTTGTCAGTGTATGCTTTTGAAAATCCTTTTATTGTAAGTAGGTTCATGTATGTTCTTATGGGGCTTTGCGCCCGCCCTTTCGTCAAAATGAGCCGTGAAAACGGCTTTGCATGTAAGTATTATTGTAATTGGGGACAATTGACGAGTCAAGAAGCATATCATAATAGAAATACCATTTGAGAATAATTAAAAATAGACGAAATTATATAAGACCATGATCTACCCCCGACAGTATATTTGTAAAAAAACATTCCTGAATTTATACAACATGACTAAAAAGTAACCTGAAAAGGCGTTTTAGGTTAATAAAAACAAGCCATTTGCACAAATTGGTTTACAAAATTACAATTTTGTAATTTGCAAATTATTCCAAAAAGTAGTATAAATTGAACATTGATTACGGACAGGAATGGAGGTAATTATCATGGAATCAACAGATATCAAGGTTAAGCTCAATTCGGTAGAGCAGGTAAGACAGTTTGTAGAGACAATGAGAAAATATGATGGAGACGTTGATGTATATTCAACCAACAGGAATTATCTTGTAGATGGCAAATCAATACTGGGAGTTTTCAGTCTTGGACTTGATCAGGAGCTCACAGTAAAGTTCTATAACGGAGCGACAGAGTCGTTTATAAATACATTACAGCCATTTATGCTGGCTGCATAAGGAGTATTTATTACAATAATTTCCATAGCTAATTCGTGGTCTGTATGCATTGACACATTCGTTGATGGAGTGTTAGAATGTCCTTATAAATATTAAGAGATATTAGGGGGCGCAGCCAATGCAGATTACAGAGATGAAAGCTAAAGTTAACACTATGGATGACATCAAGAAGTTTGTTGCATACCTGAATCAGTTTCCAAATGATGTTGACGTTTCATCAGCTCAGTACGTCGTAGATGGAAAGTCAATCTTAGGTGTGTTCAGCTTAAATCTTGAGAAGCCACTTACAGTGAAATTTCATGGAGAAGTTGCACCAGAGCTTCAGGCAAAGCTTGATGAGTTTAAGTGCTAATTCTATAGGATACATAAGAAAGCTTAGAAAAGCAGGCTGCAGATTTTCTGCAAGCCTGCTTTTTCTATGCTGTGAGACAAGTGTCAGGAGGGATGATTATGATATACGAAGCGGATCAGGGGTTGGAATACCATATAAAGGTAAATGAGGATATGATAGGCCGGTATGTTATCATGCCGGGGGATCCGAAGAGATGTAAGGCGATAGCGGCGTATCTCGAAGATGCGGAGCTGGTGGCGGACAGCAGGGAATTTGTCACGTATACAGGCTATCTGGATGGAGAGAAGGTCAGTGTCACGTCCACAGGTATAGGCGGGCCGTCGGCGGCCATAGCCATGCAGGAGCTGGTGCACGCCGGTGCCCACACTTTTATCAGGGTTGGAACCTGTGGCGGTATGCAGACTGAGATCGTAGGTGGAGACGTGGTGATCGCCACGGGAGCTGTCAGGATGGAGGGCACGTCAAGAGAATATGCGCCTATAGAGTACCCTGCGGTTGCGGATATAGATGTGGTGAATGCGCTCAGAGAGTCAGCAGGAGCACTTGGAGTGACGGCACACACAGGTGTGGTCCAGAGCAAGGATTCATTTTATGGACAGCACTCGCCGGGAATCATGCCGGTTGGATATGAGCTTATGAACAAATGGGAAGCGTGGAAGAAGATGGGCTGCAAGGCCTCTGAGATGGAATCTGCTGCATTGTTCATAGTTGGAGCGTTCCTGAGGGTCAGGGTCGGTGCGTGCTTCCTTGTTGTGGCGAATCAGGAGAGGGCTGCAGCCGGTCTCCCGAATCCTGAGGTACACGACACCGATAAAGCCATACGTGTGGCTGTTGAAGCTGTGAAGAAGCTTATCAGAATTTGAATACACGACCTATGTCTGTCTTGTAGCTTTCAAGATAGTCAAGGATCTCATCTGAATTGTCCATGATAGTATATATCTCGTTGGTCGCAGGCGTCATAAAGCCTTTGTCTGACGTCTCTTTTAGCATGGACAGAAGATGATCGTAGAATCCGTTCTGATTGAAAATTACGATTGCTTTGCCGTGACGTCCGAGCTGCTTGAGCGTGAGGATCTCAAAGAATTCCTCGAGAGTGCCAATTCCGCCGGGCGTTACGATGAAAGCGTCTGCCTTATCTTCCATGATCTGTTTGCGCTCTCTCATGGTCTCAGTGGTTATCAGCTCGGAGACATTCTTAAACAGTATTCCATCAACATTAAAGAATGAAGGAGTGACGCCTATGATGGTGCCATTTTCCTCGTATACACCCCTTGCCACGGCACCCATGAGCCCATTTGCTCCGGCGCCGTACACAAGCGTGTGGCCTCTTTTGGCGATTTCCCTTCCTAAATATTCTGTTTCTTCTATATAAGATCTGTCAATGTCGTTGCTTGATGCGCCGTATACACATATATTCATAAAAACCTCCAATGTGACAATGTCAGGCATTCCTGAGCTGCCGTAAAAATCATTTATTAAAC
>CAVCCL010000077.1:0-9893 GCA_963600665.1 Bifidobacterium catenulatum
GTATTATGGAATGTTGCAAAATCGGTGTTAACATGCTGACAAGTTTCCCAAAAGAGAAAACTCACCCATAAATTCACCACGACATCATTTTTTTCCACCATGTAAACAAAAATTTACACAGTCAACACTGGCATTTGACAAGGCTGTTCTACAATAATATGTAGTTTTACTACAAGGCGCTGCCGATGTGAGAAAAGCGTTCAATTTATGGGTGCTGATCAATCACAGATCAATTATATAGGTACAGGAGATGAGACAGATGGTTACAGATGATATAAGAATAGCCTTCCCAAAGCTCAGAAAGTCGGAGCAGAGGGCTGCAGAATACATGCTGGAGCATATGGATGAGATGGAGAGTATGACATTGGCACAGTTGGCGGATGCGGCGGCGGTCAGTCAGCCTACAGTCCTGCGAATGCTCAGAAGAGCAGGATATGAGGGCTTTAGGGAAGTAAAGATTGCTGTGCTAAAAGACAGGATAAGAGAAAAAGATGTCAGGGATAGCGCACATGGCAGAGTGCTTGGGATGCCATTTCACAAGGGGGAGAAGATAGAGGATGTCCCTGGGCGGATAGTGGGCAATACCATAGAGCTTCTGCAGGATTCGCTTAAGTCAATATCAGCGAAGGAACTGGCGAAGGCGGTAGCTGCCATAGACAGGGCAGACCGGGTGGGGATATTCTCTGTGGAGGATTCCAATTCAGTTGCCATAGACCTTCAGACGAAGCTCATGTATCTGGGGATAGCCTGTGAGTACAATTGTGATTATTATCTGCAGAGCATACAGGCAGGACATATGTCTCCCAGGGAGGTGGCGATAGGAATATCTTATACCGGAACCTCAATCAATACTGTGGATGTGCTCAGAAGTGCCAAGAACAGAGGGGCGACGACCATAGCCATAACGAATTTTGTGGACACACCTTTGGCGGAGACTGCAGACATCATGATACTCACATCAGACAGACAGTTCCTGCATGGGCACGACATATTTTCAAGGACGGTACACATGGCAGTTGTGGATATGATATATGTGGGGCTGATGGCTTTGGATTATGACAGGTATTCAGGGCATTTGGAGAAAAGCGGTGGCATGATAAGCACCAGAAGATACAGCGCGGATATGTAGAGAAATTACATATCTGCGCTGTTTTTATGTAAAATTTCCGTTCAAAAGTTTTACATTGCCTTGATAGCATGGGACAAAAAGCCGTGATAACCTGTGAATCGTACAAGCGAAACGAACAGAACATCTGCCGGAAGAAAGGCAGTTCCAGGAGGTAACAGATTTAGAATGTTAGAACTGAAAAACATAGCAAAAAAGTATGGAGATTCACTTATTCTGAGTGACATATCACTTCAGATAGAGAAGGGAGAGATAGTATCGATCCTCGGTCCTTCGGGAAGCGGCAAGACGACTCTCCTCAATATGATACTGGGAATCACGGACGCGACAGAGGGGAGCATTATATATGATGGAGAGGACATAACAAATGTTCCGTTGGAGAAGAGAGGCTTCAATATAGTATTTCAGGATTATGCGCTTTTCCCAAATCTTACGGCTTATGGCAACATCGTGTATGGCCTGAGAAATAAACCGGATATCTCATCGAAGAAGGATGTCGATGATCTGGTGAAACTTCTCGGACTTGAGGAGCATCTGGGCAAGAAGATAGATCAGCTCTCAGGTGGTCAGAAGCAGAGAGTGGCATTGGCAAGGACCATGGTCATGAAGCCAAGGATACTTCTGCTGGACGAACCTCTTTCCGCTCTTGATGGAGTCATAAAGGAGTCGATCAAGGACAAGATCAAAGAGATCGCAAGGGAGTATTCGCTTACCACTATCATTGTAACGCACGATCCGGAGGAGGCACTTACACTTTCTGATAAGGTACTGATCATTGATGGAGGCAGGATATCCCAGTATGGAACACCTGACGAGATCGTTCATGCGCCTGCAAATGATTTCGTGAAGAACTTCATTCTGAATCAGCTCGAGATCAAGAGGAGCAATATATTTGATCTGTTTGGGAGGAAGGTTTCATGAAGCAGCAGACGGCTAAAGAGATAAAAGGAATATTTGCAATAGTATGTGTGTTATTTGCAGCATTTCTTCTGGTTCCTATGATATTTATCATAGCAAAATCCATCTATGGAGGGGAAGGCTTCACACTGGAATACTACAAGGCGGTGTTCGGTGGAAGAGAATTTGCCGGGATATTTGGAAGAAGTGTGGGAATCGCCATGGCAAGTGCGGTTGTCACCACAGTGCTTGCATTTGTGCTGGCGTACAGCATTCATTTTACAAATATCCATCCATTTGCAAAGAAGGGGATATACAGGCTGGCAGTTATGCCGATGCTTCTTCCGACCATCACATATGGATTTGCCATCATATACTCACTTGGAAAGCAGGGATTGCTTACGAGGTTGTTTGGAAGACAGTTGTTTGATATCTACGGCGTTACGGGACTTATGATTGGTTATGTGTTGTATACACTTCCTATATCGTTCCTGCTCATCAACAACACCATGGGATACATAGACAAGAAATTCCTGGTGGTGTCCAGAGTTATGGGAGATGGTCCGTTTAGAACATTTTTCCAGACCATAATCAGACCGCTTATGGGAACCTTGGCGGCATCGGTTATACAGTCGTTTTTCCTGAGTTTTACGGATTTCGGAATTCCGGCATCAGTCGGAGGAAGAACGGAAGTCATAGCCGGAAGACTCTACAATGAGATGCTTGGAAGTGTTCCAAACTTCAACAGAGGTGCGGTGGTTGCGATCATGATGCTTCTGCCATCCATCATAAGCATACTGATACTTGGTTACCTGGATAGATATAACATAAGGTACAGCAAGGTGTCTGACATTGAGATGAAGAAGTCACCGGTCAGAGACATTACATGCGGGATCGTATCAGGAGCTATACTTCTCAGCATTATTGCCATATTTGCAGTCATAATCATTGTGCCATTCATAGACGAGTGGCCGTACAGAGTGAGCTTCACGTGGAGCCATTTCACAGCGGTATTTGAAGATACTGCACTGTCCATGGTTGTCAGGAATTCCGTGATAACAGCGATGCTCACAGCGCTGTGCGGTTCACTGGTGGTATATGGAGCGGCTCTTGTGACAGCGAGAAGCAGGATATCACCAAAATGCAAGAAGATTATTGAGAGTGTGGCACTGGTCACAAATACGATCCCAGGTATGGTGCTTGGTATTGCGTTCCTGCTGACATTTTCAGGAACCAGCCTTCAGAATACTATAGTGATCATCATATTCTGCAACATCATCCATTTCTTCTCAACACCATATCTGATGATGAAGAGTTCGCTTGAGAAGATGAATTCGTCATGGGAGACCACGGCGAGACTCATGGGAGACAGTTGGGTGAAGACTGTTGTCAGGGTCATCACGCCCAATGCCCTGTCAACGCTGCTTGAGGTGTTCAGTTATTACTTTGTAAATGCCATGGTGACGGTCAGCGCCATCATATTCATAACAGGTGCGAGAACCATGGTCATAACTACAAAGATAAAGGAATTGCAGCATTTTGCAAAGTTTGATGAGATATTTGTACTTTCCCTTCTGCTCCTGGTCATAAATATTGCGGCCAAGACTGTACTTGGTGCATTGGCGGAGCGGGTGAGAATGGTTTCAGATAGCAGACAAAAGGAGAAAGAGAGTTTAAAGGAGAAAATCATGAAGAGAAAAGTGAGCAAAAAGAGTGTTGTGGGAATGGCTGCGATGGCACTGACAGCAGTGCTTGCGGGAAGTGTGATATTTACAGGCTGTGGCAAGAGTTCCGGTGATGGCAGCAGTGACAGTGGCAAGCAGGTTGTGATCTATTCAAATGCGGATGACGAGGCTGTAGTAGCCATGAAGAATGCGTTAGACAATAACGGATATAAGGGACAGTATGTGTTCCAGACATTTGGAACAAGTGAGCTTGGAGGTAAGCTACTTGCTGAGGGTACAAATATAGAGGCGGATCTTGTCACAATGAGTTCATTCTATGTTGAGAGTGCACAGGATCAGAATAAGATGTTCAAGAATCTCACATTTGATACAAAGGCGCTGGAGGAATATCCGGCTTACTACACACCGATCACATCCCAGGAGGGTGCTATCATAGTCAACACTGAGATGATGAAGGAGAACAATCTTCCTACGCCTACATGTCTGAAGGATCTGGCAGATCCGGTATACAAGGGATTTCTGTCGGTTGTTGACATTGACGGTTCATCCACAGCATGGCTTATGGTGCAGGCACTCATCAGTGAGTATGGTGAGGACGGAGCGCAGGAGGTGCTCAAGGGAATATACGATAACGCAGGTGATCATCTGGAGGAGTCCGGTTCTGGACCAATCAAAAAAGTACGCGCTGGAGAGGTCGCTGTCGGATTTGGTCTGAGACATCAGGCACTGGCAGACAAAGAGTCCGGACTCCCTATTGATTTCATAGATCCGACAGAAGGCAACTTCTCACTCACAGAGTCAGTTGCTGTAGTGGACAAGGGCGACAAGAGCAATGACAAGGCCATGGCGATGGCAGAATGCATCATAAAGAACGGCCGTGCCGAGCTGCTTAAGACATATCCGAATCCGCTGTATGAGGGTGAGACATCAGACTCTGCAAATGAGTCAGCATATCCAAAGAAGTTCTCTGAGAAGCTTACAGTTGAACTGCTGGAGAAGCACAGAGCACTGGCTGATGCCTGCAAGTAAAATGGATAATATATTTTAGTTGGTGTGGCGGGATGAAAACATAAGATATTTTGTATTGTATAGAGATTAGATAGAGAAAAAGGAGTATAGCGAATATGTATAAATTACTTACACCAGGTCCACTTACGACCACAGATACAGTTAAGAGAGAGATGCTTGTAGACCATTGCACATGGGACGATGACTACAAGCAGATAACACAGAAGATCAGAAAAGAACTGCTTGAGCTTGCCCATGTAACAGAGGATGAATATACAGTCGTTCTCATGCAGGGCAGCGGAACATTTGGCGTGGAGTCAGTTGTGACAAGCTCAGTTGGAAGCGACGACAAGATCCTCGTGTGCGAGAATGGTGCATACGGCGGAAGAATGGCGGAGATAGCCAGAAAGGCCGGCAGGAATGTTGTTGTATATCATGAGGATTACAACAAGGTTCCAAGTGCAGACAAGGTCAGGGAGATTCTTGCAAAAGATCCTTCAATAACACATGTAGGAATGATACACAGTGAGACTACATCCGGAATACTGAACGATATAGAGGCTGTAGGAAAGGTCGTAAAGGCTGCAGGAAGAACATTCATCGTGGATGGAATGTCATCATTTGCCGGAGTGGATATTGATGTGAAAGGAATTGGCATAGATTTCATCATAAGCAGCGCCAACAAGTGTATACAGGGCGTTCCGGGATTCTCATTCATCATCTGCAATAGGAAAGAACTTGCCAAATGTCAAGGCAAATGCAACAGCCTGTCCCTTGATCTCTACGACCAGTGGGAGACCATGGAGAAGGACGGCAAATGGAGATTCACATCGCCAACCCACGTTGTGCTTGCATTTGCAAAAGCGATAGAGGAGCTTAAGGATGAGGGAGGAATTCCTGCCAGGGCGAAGAGATACAGAGACAACAATCAGCTTCTTATCAGGAGAATGAGAGATATGGGCATAAAGACATATGTGGATGACACACATCAGGGACCGATCATCACCACATTCTTCACACCAAAGCTGGAGAATTATTCATTTGCGGAGATGTATGAGTACATCAAGGAGAGGGGCTATGCCATCTATCCGGGCAAGGTTACTGATGCGGATACATTCAGAATCGGCAATATCGGCGAGATATACGAGGAGGATATCAACAAGGTGTGTGATATCATAGAGGAGTATTTCGACAAGTGCCGTGCGGGAAAGTAGAATACATAGACGTCTTGTATAGATGATGCAAGCCGGGAATACAGATTTGAGCTGATAATAGATATATAATAAATCAGGAGGCAGAGAAGAGATATGGGAAATATAGAGGCTGTTATATTTGACTGGGCGGGAACAACCGTGGACTTTGGCTGCATGGCGCCGGTTCAGGCATTTGTCAGGGCGTTTGAGAAGTTCGGTATAACTCCGACTGAGGAAGAGGTCAGAAAGCCGATGGGAATGCTCAAGCGTGATCATGTGAAGACCATGATGAACATGGACAGGATACATCAGGAGTGGATAAAGGTTCACGGCGAGGACTTTACAGAGGATGATGTGGAGGCTGTTTATCAGGAGAGCGAGTCAGGAATACTCGATATACTTCATGACTTTGCTGAGCCGAAGCCTTATGTGACCAAGACCATCAAGGCTCTGAGAGATGCGGGAATAAAGATCGGTTCCACCACAGGTTATACGGACGAGATGATGGAAATAGTGGTTCCGAAGGCTGCCGAGCTTGGATATGCGCCTGACTGCTGGTTCTCTCCGAACTCAGTGAAGAATATGGGGCGCCCATACCCATATATGATCTTCAGAAACATGGAGACTCTTGGAGTCCATTCTGTGGCAAATGTCATAAAGGTTGGAGATACCGTGTCCGACATAAAGGAAGGAATCTCAGCGGGAGTTGTAACCGTCGGAGTGATCGAGGGAAGCTCAGTGATGGGACTTTCCCAGGAGCAGTATGAAAAGCTGTCGGAAGCTGAGCAGTCAATCATCTGTGATAAGGTCTGCAAGGTATTCAACGAAGCCGGAGCTGATTACGTTATCAGAAATATAAGCGAGCTTCCAGGAATTATACGCAGAATTGAGGGTATGTAAGGAATATCTGGCAATCAGTCTGTTCATGAAGCATATTTTAGTGATTTGATTGTGTGGGCACAATAATAATGCGCAAAAAATTATCGCTTTTTGAAGGAAAAAGTAATAAAAGCACACAAGATTTTGAGCCCTTGTGTGCTTTTAAACTAATTTTCGCCAAAAAGAGATAATTTTGTGCTCTTATGTGGAAAAATAAGGGGCGTAGTGACAAATAGCCCACCAGTCTGTTCAGGAAATTAATTCTAGAACATACAGGGCGGGCTCTATAGTCTTGAGGGATACTTAATGCACCCACCTTACAGTGAACCCACTCTTCCCATGAACAGTATCATTCCTGTGCTCTGATCTTCTATTACATATACAAATGGTTTATCTACAATGAAATTGTAGGTTTCCTCTGTTGGCATCATGGCGGTTTCCTTGACCATGATGTCTGTCTCTGCGGCGGCTTTGGTTCCGTTCTCGTCCACGATCACCTTTGCCCTGTGATTTACAGATGAGACTGCGATTCCGTCGGCGATCTTGGAGAAGTCTGCGCTGTCTGAATATGCAGATCTTATACCCATGCTCTGAAGAATTCCATCGAGACCGTCGATGCTCTGCTCATCGGTGAACTTTGGAAGCTGGAGTGCATCTATCTCCACATTGCTGCCGTTGTCCAGTGAGTCGATCAGGTCAAGTTTTTCCTGGCTGCTGAGCTTGTCAAAAAGCTTATTGATATCGCCGTTGTCATCTGTTGGCATGAACACCTTCATGACCATGCTGTCTCCGTCGTATGGGAGAGTGATTCCCTTGATCTCACCGTTGTCCATATATGAGAAGTGCTCACCGTAGAGGTGCATCATATCCACGACGCTTTCCTTGTCAGTACCATAGAATTTGCCCTGGAAAGTGTTATCCTCGGTGAATGGGGTGTCCCATTTGCCCTCAAAGTACACGGCATTGATGAGCATCATCACTGTGCCGCCCGGGATCTCGTTCAGGATCTCAGGAATCATCTTGTTCGTATTGTCGCTCACCCAGTTGTTTACATTTTTTACAACCTTGTCGGCCTGTCCATCGAAATCCGCTTCGTAGACCTCACCTGAATAATAATTCTTCGCTGGTGAGAGGAAATCAGTATCAATATTGTCTGCCCACGTTGTACCCTTGTTCATCCATATGGAGTTGGCTGTGTTCACAAATGTATTCTGGGACCAATCCTTTGACAGATAGGCCTTCATCTCGTCGTTCCACTCATCCAGGTCGGTTATGCCGAGGGCATTTTCAAGCTCCTCCTTAGTGGTTCCCAGGGCTCCGACATCCAGCATGGACAATGCGCTTGCCATACTGTATGGAGAGTAAAATATGTTCTGGTCGGAAGGAAGTGCCGAGTACATATTCATGGAAAATTCATTGATACCATTTCTGAGCTGGTCAAATGAGGTTACGTCTGTCTGGGCTGGTGTGACGCTCACTTTGTCTGTAAGGGAAGTGACTGAAGAGTCGATCCTTGTATGCTCTGGGTCAGTTGCCGGTGTATGTGTACCACATGCTGCCAGCCCGGCACACATGCAGGCACTTAGTAGTAATGCAGTTATCTTTTTTCTCATAATCTTGTCCTCCGTTTTTTCTTGTAGATACATTATAACTTATATTTTGTTGTGTCTAATATATATACGTATATTAAATGAATTTTTATGGGATTTTTTTTATTTTATTTATAAGAAAAATGCAATAAAATAAAAAAGATATATATATCAACGAATGCCGGAAGGTATAATGGCAGATGAACAGACATATGACAGGAGGAAATACACATGTCACTTATAAAAGGAATACATCATGTAGCACTCAAATGCTGCAGCAGAGAGGAATATGAGAAGGTAGCAGAATTTTACAGAGATATACTTGGACTTTCAGTTGCAAGAAGCTGGGATGGCGGAACCATGTTTGATACCGGAGATGGAATAATAGAGGTGTTTGATGATGGAGAGTCACCACTTCCGCAGGGAAATATAAGACATTTTGCATTTGCCACGGATGACGTGGATGCCTGTGTGTCAGCGGTCAGAGATGCCGGCTATGAGGTGTTTGTTGAGCCTAAGGATATAGAGATCCAGTCGGATCCGAAGTTCCCAGCCAGGATCGCGTTCTGCCGTGGCCCGCTTGGTGAGGAGATAGAATTTTTCTGTGAAAAATAATACAGCTTTAAGCAGGCTGATGTGTAAGAACAGAGGTTGATGGATATGACAAAGGAAGAGTGGTATTCGCAGCTTTTTGAGCGCCTGGGAAGATCGAAATTCCGCAGTGGATTTCATCTGACTCAGAAGGATATCGACTACATACATGAAAAGGGGCTGGACACCATCAGGCAGCATGCCAGGGATTTCATAGCACAGAGGGAAGCTCCGGCATTCATAGCAAATGATGGCAGGCAGACACCCATGCGCGGACATCCGGTATTTGTGGCACAGCATGCCACAGCGACATGCTGCCGTGAGTGCATACGGAAATGGCACACATTTGCACCGGGAGTGGAGCTTGGACCGAGGCAGCAGGAATATCTGGTGGATGTCACCATGACGTGGATTGAGAGGGAGCTGATGGCTGCGGACGAGAAAGGGGCAGACGAAGCAGCGACAGTAGATGTGGCAACAGCACAGACTGGAAAAGTGATGGCCAGTGAGATAAAACAGTGATAAAAATGTTTATTTTCTACCACAGGTGTAATGACAAATGCTTATACTTGTGGTAGAGTACAACTTAGGTGGTCAAATAAAAGAGAAAAGCAAGGCTCACCATTAAGAAAAGGAAACCCGGAAGGGGTAGTCAGGAAAGGAAGGAATCATGTCAGGTACAGTTTTCGCTAAATATATAATACGAGAATTTAATCTTGATGGGGCAGATAAGTTGCGTAAGAGTAACGATATGCACCAGGAAAACATGAACTCATATGGTACAGGGCGAAGATGTACGGAACATGATTTTGCACATGTGCTAAGTTGAAGGCTTGAATGAACAGATAGTGGTCAGAGTATTCTGATGATGAGATGTCGATGAGAATTGACGAGGATGCCAGGAATTATCAGATGTTTGTTCGAA
>CAVCCL010000078.1:0-13727 GCA_963600665.1 Bifidobacterium catenulatum
CGAGGCTGAGGATCCTGTTGCATGGACGTGCGATGGTGAGTTTGGCGGAGAGTACAAGGAGACCAAGATACACATCCACAGGAGAGCGATAGATCTTCTGGTTGTTCAGGAAAGCGAACAGGATGAGGTTATAGAATAATAGAATCGAGGATTTTACAATGGGTAAATATTTTGGAACAGACGGATTCAGAGGCGAGGCAAATGTAGACCTTACCGTGGAGCATGCATATAAGGTTGGAAGATACCTTGGTTATTACTATGGCAAGCAGCATGAGGATGGAAAGGCACACGTTGTCATCGGAAAGGATACGAGACTTTCAAGCTACATGTTCGAGTATTCACTGGTTGCGGGACTTACAGCCAGCGGAGCAGACGTATATCTGATGCATGTAACCCCTACACCTAGTGTATCTTATATTGTCCGTACAGGTGATTTTGACTGCGGTATCATGATCTCAGCCAGCCACAACCCATATTATGACAATGGTATCAAGGTGATCAACGGCCAGGGCTACAAGCTTGAAGCTGCCATCGAGAACGAGATCGAGCAGTATATAGACGGCGAGCTCGGCGAGATACCATTTGCAAAGAGAGAGAACATCGGTAAGACAACTGACTACACCATGGGAAGAAACAGATATATAGGCTATCTGCTCACGATCCCAACCAGGCCATTCAAGGGCATGAGGATCGGCCTTGACTGTGCAAATGGTGCATCATATCTGGTTGCAAAGTCAGTGTATGACGCTCTCGGAGCAAAGACATATGTCATCAACAACGAGCCAAATGGAACAAATATCAACACGGACTGTGGTTCAACACATATTGAGAAGCTTCAGGCATTTGTCAAGGAGAAGGGACTTGATGTGGGATTTGCATTTGACGGCGATGCGGACAGATGTCTTGCAGTAGATGACAAGGGCGAGATCGTGGACGGAGACAAGATCCTCTATGTCTGCGGACGTTACCTCAAGGACAAGGGCGAGCTGAACAACAACACCATCGTCACAACTATCATGTCCAACCTTGGACTGTACAAGGCACTTGACAAGAAGGGCATCAACTATGAGAAGACAGCAGTCGGCGATAAGTACGTGTTCGAGAATATGATGGAGCACGGACATTCCATCGGCGGTGAGCAGTCAGGACATATCATCTTCTCCAAGTATGCAACAACAGGTGACGGTGTTCTCACATCACTGATGATCATGGAGACTATACTTGGACGTAAGGTCAAGCTCTCAGAGCTGTTCCACAGCCTGACGATATATCCACAGCTCCTTGTGAATGTCAAGGTTTCAAGTAAGGATGCGGTCATGAACGACGCCGATGTGCTGAAGCTGAACGACGAGATAGCAGCAGAGCTCGGTGACGACGGAAGACTTCTTCTCAGACAGAGTGGTACAGAGCCAGTGATCAGAGTCATGGTTGAGGCAGCCACAGACGAGCTGTGCGAGAAGTATGTATACAAGATGGTGGATCTTATCAAGACGAAGGGATACGCTGTGGAGTAGATTTCTGCGCGTGAGTATGGAGGACTTCTTGGAAAATCCGAAGGATTTTCAGGGGCCTGGAGGTTATGCTAAGAATTCCTGGTGGCAGCCCGGAGGGCTTTGAGGGAATTTATGAAGCGGGTCTGAAGAGCTTGTGATATTTCTTAAGGAAATTTCTTGAAAAGATACAAAATTATCGCAAATAGACATGTAAAAGCTAAAAAGATACAAAGACCGTAAAAATTGTATCTTTTTAGCTTTTTTTGCGTGTATTGCGAAAATTTTGTGGCATAGAATTGTAGAAAATTCAAAAAGATACAATGTTATGGCAGACACTATGGAAGAATTCCTGGTGGAAGCCGGAGGGAATATTGAGTGACCAGAGAATTCATTGAAAACTGGCAGGCTTCAGAGAAATTCCTGGCAGGAACAAAGAACATTGTGATGTTTTTGGAGGAAATTCCTTGAAAAGATGCAATGGTGAGGCTTGGATTACGGAGGGGATATGTGGATTTTCTCAAGCACAAACAGGTAAATACTTGCGAAATATACTGCTGTTGGTGAAAATGCATGAAAAAAGTGGGGTATAAGCCTAAAAATGATAGAATTTATCTGTTGACATGTTGTGACAAAAAAGATAAAGTTTTATGTGGCGAAAGATATGACTGTCATCAGGCGAACGATGTAAATTGTAAGCTCGGGACAGTTACAATAATATAACATGAGAGGCATATATTTATGAACGAATGTTTAAGATCCCATTATTATGACGAGGATGAGATGCACGAGGAGTGCGGTGTCTTCGGTATCTATGATTTCGATGGAAATGATGTAGCAAACACGATATATTATGGCCTGTTTGCCCTGCAGCACCGTGGACAGGAGAGCTGTGGTATAGCGGTGTCGGACACTGCCGGACCTAAGGGCAAGGTCAGCTCATTAAAGGGCATGGGGCTTGTGAACGAGGTGTACACACCTGATTCACTGAGCAAGCTCAAGGGAAATATCGGTGTGGGTCATGTCAGGTATTCAACAGCCGGTGCCAGTACCATAGAGAATGCACAGCCACTGGTTCTCAATTATGTAAAGGGTACTCTGGGACTTGCCCACAACGGCAATCTGGTAAATGCGCCTGAGCTTAGACGTGAACTGGAACTCACAGGAGCTATATTCCAGACGACCATAGATTCAGAGGTAATAGCTTATCATATAGCGAGGGAGAGAGTTAAGTGCGGTTCCGTCGAGGAGGCTGTCACAAGAGCTCTCAAGAAGGTAAGGGGATCATATTCACTTGTTATCATGAGTCCTAGAAAGCTTATCGGAGCAAGAGATCCATTTGGCTTCAGACCGCTCTGTATAGGAAAGCGTGATAACGCATACATACTGGCATCGGAGAGCTGTGCGCTCGATACCATTGGTGCCGAATTTATCAGGGATGTGGAGCCTGGTGAGGTCGTTACCATATCACCTGAGTACGGAATCCAGTCGTACAAGAACATGTGCCAGGAGCAGCATGCAAGATGTATATTTGAGTATATATATTTCGCGAGACTGGACTCAGTCATAGACGGAATGCCAGTGTACGATTCACGTATCACAGCCGGAAGATGTCTTGCAAAGGACAGCCCGGTCGACGCTGATGTGGTAGTGGGTGTGCCTGAGTCGGGAAATGCTGCGGCTATGGGTTACTCACTTGAGTCGGGAATTCCATATGGAACAGCATTTGTCAAGAATGGATATGTGGGAAGAACATTCATAAAGCCACAGCAGAGCCAGAGAGAGTCCAGCGTGCGTGTCAAGCTGAACGTCCTGAAGGAGGCTGTAAATGGCAAGCGTGTCATAATGATAGATGACTCGATAGTCCGTGGAACTACGAGTGACAGAATAGTTGGTATGCTCAGAGAGGCAGGAGCGACAGAGGTTCATGTAAGGATCAGTTCACCTCCATTCCTGTACCCATGCTACTTCGGAACTGATATTCCGGACAGGGAGCAGCTCATAGCATACAACAGATCAGTAGATGATATCTGCAAGATCATAGGTGCGGATTCTCTGGCGTACCTGAAGATGGAGAGACTTCCAGAACTTTCAGGCGGCAGACAGTACTGCCACGGATGCTTCAGCGGTCAGTATCCGATGAAACCGCCTACAGAGGACATCAGAGGCGACCACGAGGACTTCAAGAGAGGATCGGAGTCACATATTATATCATGAGGAGGGGCCCGCGTAAGCGGGAGGAGTCCTGGTGATGCACGCAGACGCCGCGCGTAGCGCCTTTCATGCGTCTGCTCCATAATTAAGATAAAAATTCGGAATCATATCCGCGGAAAATGTGGATATCGATTCCGAATTTCTGGTTTGTGCAAAAAAAGCGTGGAAATAATCTGAAACCTATGTATAATAGTTTTGTGGTAAGATATAGGGAAGCATGCTGATGCGTGCGCATGTCATCACGCCGGTGCGTGACGATATAAGATATAAATAGCATTTGTATAACGGCAAATGCGGGAGAATACAGGAAGAAAGAGGTAAAGACATGAGTAAGGACAAGTACGAAAGCCCACTGTGTGAAAGATACGCTAGTAAGGAAATGCAGTATATTTTCTCACCTGATATGAAGTTTAAGACATGGAGAAAGCTGTGGATAGCTCTTGCTGAGACAGAGAAGGAGCTTGGTCTTAAGGACGAGAACGGCAATCCAAGAATCACAGATGAGCAGATCGAGGAGCTCAAGGCTCACGCTGATGACATCAACTACGATGTTGCCAGAGAGAGAGAAAAGCTGGTTCGTCACGACGTAATGAGCCACGTATATGCATACGGTGTTCAGTGCCCTAAGGCAGCCGGAATAATCCACCTTGGAGCAACAAGCTGCTATGTAGGCGACAACACAGATGTTATCGTTATGACAGAGGCATTAAAGCTTGTCAGAAAGAAACTCATCAATGTTATAAATGAGCTGGCAAAGTTTGCAGATCAGTACAAGGATCTCCCAACTCTTGCATTTACACATTTCCAGCCAGCACAGCCTACAACAGTAGGTAAGCGTGCAACACTCTGGATGCAGGAGCTGCTCCTTGACCTCTCAGATATAGAGTACATGATCGGCCAGCAGAAGCTTCTCGGATCAAAGGGAACAACAGGAACACAGGCAAGTTTCCTCGAGCTCTTCGGAGGAGATCATGAGACAGTAAGAAAGATAGATGGAAAGATCGCTGAGAAGATGGGATTTGCTGAGTGCTATCCTGTATCAGGACAGACATATTCAAGAAAGGTCGACTCAAGAGTTCTTAACGTGCTCTCAGGCATCGCACAGAGTGCGCACAAGTTCTCAAATGATATCAGACTTCTTCAGCACTTAAAGCAGATAGAGGAGCCATTTGAGAAGAACCAGATCGGTTCATCAGCTATGGCTTACAAGAGAAACCCAATGAGAAGTGAGAGAATCGCATCACTTGCAAATTATGTAATGTGTGACGCACTCAATCCAGCAATCACAGCCGCAACACAGTGGTTTGAGAGAACACTGGATGACTCAGCAAATAAGCGTATCTCAGTTCCAGAGGCATTCCTCGCAGTTGACGGAATCCTTGATCTGTACCTGAACGTTGTTGACGGACTTGTGGTATATGACAAGGTTATCTACCAGTGCTTCATGAAGGAGATCCCATTCATGGCAACAGAGAATATCATGATGGATGCAGTTAAGCGTGGCGGCAACCGTCAGGAGCTTCATGAGAAGATCAGAGAGTACTCAATGCTTGCAGGAGAGCAGGTCAAGAAGTATGGAAATGAGAATGATCTCGTTGACCGTATCGCAGCAGACCCTGACTTTGGCATGACAAAGGAGGAGATCGTGGCTATACTTGAGCCAAAGAACTTCGTCGGACGTGCTCCTGAGCAGACAAGAGAGTTCCTTGCAGAGGTCGTTCAGCCGATCCTCGATGAGAACAAGGACATCCTCGGTGTTACTGCGGAGATCAATGTATAAAGATCTGAATTAAAGTGGATATAGAGTAAATATGACGCTGGCGCATTTGCGGTGTTGATAGGTCTGTTCTGTCATAGACATATCAGCAAGCTTATGTGCCGGCGTTTTTTGTATATATTAAAATGTTTGGCATGTTGTGGAATGTGCAGCTTACATGGATTGATAGACAGAACCACTCTATGCGTAAAATTGATTTCTGCAATTTCATTAGATCTTCATTCATCAAGATTTGTGAATAGGTGCTTTGTAATATTCCAATCTGGAAATAATTGTGTTAATATGGTTAGCAAGGACTAACCTGTGCGGCCGACGGACAAGGCGGATCAGAGAAAAGTGGTCTGCAAAATGAAAATTGCGGCAGGGGATGTTAGAGAGAAATTAATACAAAAGAATATTAAGGGGGCAAAAGAGATGTTGGTAACGATAGTTGCGGCGGTAATTGTTATGGTGGCTTATTTCCTTCTTCTGTACGGTATGGTTGCATTTGTGCAGGATAAGAGATTTATGAGCACAGCACCGAAGGAGAATCTGGCGGTGATCCCAGACAGAAAAGAGAGATTTCGTGGAGCTCACGCAGTTGGATGGTGTATAGAGGTGGTTGCACTTCTGCTGTTTATAGGAGCGGTCGTGCTTAGCGTGTGGGACGGCGTACGGCATGATTTCGGATACTGGAAGTTCTTCGCGCGATTCATAGTGATCATGTATGTGATGGAGATATATGATATAGGTTTCTTTGACTGGGTGCTGCTCTGTCATTCAAACTTCTTCCCGCGCTATTACCCGGAGGTCAAGGGAGTTGTGGGACCGCACATGTTCGGATACAATATGAAGATGCATGTTATGCACTTTATTATATACATTCCTATCTGCGCTGTGGTCGCTGGAGTGTGCATGCTGTTTTAAAAAATAACTGGTGTATGGACGAAAGTCTGTGCGCCAGTTTTTTTATGCCAGTAGCCAGTAAAAAGAGGCAAATGTACAAAAAATGGTGGTTGGCGCGGTAACTATGAAAAACTGCTAAGCATGATACTTGTGGTTTGTGATATAATGAGCATTGCGACGATTGCGCTTGCGCAAATCGTCATAATGCGAATGGACACATTGAGCCGACAGGCGATATGATATAATGAACCGCACTGATGTGGGCGCAGGTCATGTAATAGACATTTTGACCTGGTATATGTATGAAAGAGATAGTTTTGCCAAGGCTCAATGTATTTATGAAATATAAGGGGATATATTATTATGATGAAACTGACAAAGGAAGAGCAGCACAGGCAATGTATAAAAGAGATCAAAGCGACGCTGCTTGTGGTATTTATCTGTTTTTTGTGGCATGTGCTCACTGCGTTTCTGCTAAATGGCACCGGGTGGACGGTGTTCCATATGCCGGCGTGGTTTGTGGTCTCAGTATTTGGAACTGTGGTGCTTGCCATAATCGGTGTATTATGGCTGCTTAAGTTTGTGTTTGTAGATTTCCAATATGAAGAGGATGAGAGTGAGGGTGAAGATGAACAGTAATCAGATATTGATCCTATCGATTTTCCTCGGATATCTATTATTCAATATAGTGGTTAGTATCGTTTACAGCAGAAAGGCGGATAGAAGTCTGCACACCACATCCGAGAAGAAGTATTTCATAGGCGGAAGAAATATGAACGGAATCGTTCTCGCCATGACGATCATGGCGACATACACCTCCGCAAGTTCATTTATATCAGGACCGGGTGCGGCAGGTCTTACATATGGATATGCCCAGGCGTGGATAGCTGCGATCCAGGTTCCGGTCACATTCTTGGTGCTCGGCGTACTTGGAAATAAGCTGGCGATAGTGTCCAGACGAACGGGCGCTGTGACGGTGGTGGGCTATTTCAAGGCGAGATACAAGAGTGATGCGTTGGTGGTCATCACGAGCCTTGGACTAATAGTATTTTTCATAGCGCAGATGATAAGCCAGTTTACGGGTGGGGCAACACTTATAGCATCCATAACAGGCATGGATCATGTGACTTCACTTCTGATATTTGGCACAGTCGTGATATTGTACACAGCCATCGGCGGATTCAGTGCGGTTGTCATAACTGACACGATTCAGGGAATAGTAATGTGTATCGGAACATTTCTGTTTATATTCTTTGTCTTAAGGAGCGGAGGCGGTCTTGCCGCTATAGATGCCGGTCTTCAGACAAATCTTCCGGAGGTGTACGATGATATTTTCTCTAAGTATACGCCGGGAGGGCTGCTCAGCTATTGGGTGCTTGTGGGATTTGGAACGCTGGGACTTCCCCAGACCGCTGTGCGTGCCATGGGATTTAAGGACACGAAGAGCATGCACAGAGCGATGTGGATCGGAGTTCTCACATGCAGCTTTGTGATCATAGGAATGCATCTTGCAGGAACATGGGCTGGCGCACTTGTTGATATGGGTGATCTTCCAACTTCGGATTATTTTATACCATATATAGTACAGAAGATCATGCCGCCCGGAATAGCAGCGATATTCCTTGCAGCGCCGATGGCAGCAGTTATGTCTACTGCGGATTCTCTCCTCATACTTGCCACAGCAGCTATCGTGAAGGATCTGTGGAAGAATTACGTGGTGGGCGATGATCCAGTGAAAAATGAGAAATATGACAAGAATGTCAAGCTGGTGAGCACGATACTCACGATGGTGCTCGGCGCGGTGGTGATGGTCCTCACGATCAATCCGCCGGATATAATTTTCATGCTCAACATGTTTGCATTTGGCGGACTTGAATGTACATTCTTCTGGCCTCTTGTGGGAGGACTGTTCTGGAAGAAGGGAACAAAGCAGGCGGCGGTGTGCAGCAGCGTAGGTGCGATCGCCACATATATATTTGCAACGTATTTTATCAAGATAGCCGGAATAAATGCGGTCGTGTGGGGCTCCTTGTAGGGGCAGTGCTGTACTTTGGAATAGGATTTATAACTGGAAGAAAAGAACTGGATCCGGATATTCTGGATAAGTGCTTCTGATATGTGTGCGGGATGTCTGCACATGAAAATAGAATTGAAAGGTAATTTGAAAAATGAATGAGATAAACGACAACAAAAAAGCTATGTCCGAGGATGTGAAACAGGCGCTGATAAGGTTTAACAGGGACAATACCTATGTCCAGAACCTGAAGATAGAGCTGGTAGACATGAGCCTTGGATATGTGAAGGGCAAGATGATGGTCACAGAGGATGTCCTGAATCCATATGGTTCTGTACACGGTGGATGCTTGTATTCACTTGCAGATATAGTGAGCGGAATCGCGGCATGTACTTACGGAAAATTTTCTTCGACTATAGATGGCACCATGACATATATAGCGCCGGCGATGAACACGGAGTATCTCATCTGTGAGGGAATCGAGATCCGTCAGGGCAAAAAGGTGTCATTGTACGAGGCAAATATTTACGATGACAAGGGGCAGCTTGTCGACAAGGCAAGATTTTCATTCTACATGATGAACCGCTCTGTTGTGGAATAGGCCGCTCTGTACTGCGAGGGAGAGCAGTATAAGCACAGCTCCTGCAAATGAAAATGCGGTGAACCGTTCCCTTAAGAATATACAGCTAAGGAGTGAGGCGACAAGAGGGCCGAGTGCACAGAAGGAGCTTGTGGTCTCTGACGAAAGCCTGCTCTGGGCGACTGGCTGCAGTGTGAAGCCAAAGCATGTACAGACAACGGCAAGAATAAGGATCATGATATATTGGGAGGGCGACTTTGGCATAGTGAAGCTGCCCTCTATTGCTACATTGATCCATGACAACAGTCCGGTCGTAGTCACCTGAAAAAATCCGATCACAAATGAATCTCCAAGTTCTACCAGTCTGGTGGTTGCCATGATCGCAAATGCATACAGAAACGCTGCGGCCAGCAGAAAGCATTCTCCAGAGGTGAAGCCAAGATTACTCTTAACCATGGTGAGACACGCAACTCCGGTGATAGCCAGTATGGCGGAAAGCTGCGTCTTTTTGGTCGGAAGGCATTTGGCAATGATACATTCTATAAATGGAACGATGATTATCGCAAGGTTCTCGATAAATGAGGCTGTCGACGCATTTGTGGTCTTAAGTCCGGTGTGTTCACAGGCAAGGACAAAGTAATAGATAGAGCCGATGATGACGCCGCTTATCACGGTATGTCTGGTCGTATGGCTCAATATTCGTTTGCTAAAGATCAGAAAAAGCATCAGGGATGCCACGCTGAATCTGAGGGCGATGAGGCTTGATGTATTCATACTTGTTAGACATAATTTGCTGAACATAAAGGACGTTGCCCTTGCGGAAATGACAAGGGCAAGCAATATGGCCGCATTCTTAGCTGATAATTTCATGTTGTCCAATCCCCTTTTTAAGTAGATAAATTATTGAAATTAGTATACAGACGGATTATCATTGAGAAAAGCGAGAATATATCAATATATATTTGCAGAATAGTCAACGATAGGAGAGATATAGATGGACACGGAAAAGGCAAGAATATTTCTCTCGGTGATAAATGAGGGAAGTCTGGCAGCATCGGCGGAAAAACTGGGATATACAACGTCTGGAGTGTCGAGAAGTATAGCATCGCTGGAGGATGAGCTTGGCATAACGCTATTTGTCAGGGGGAAAAAGGGGATGGAGCCCACAGCCGATGCAAGGCTTTTTGTCCCGGTCATGAAGGATCTGGTATATCAGGCAGACCGGATCAGGGAGACGGCGGGCAGGATACAGGGACTTGAAGAGGGTACACTCAGGATCGGAATTTCATATGCGGGGTATTTCAAGCTGATCGCGGAGGAGTTGAAATCATTTTCAGACAAATACCCGCGGATCAGGATAGAGACATTGCAGGCGACGAGCACGGAGCTGTTACATGCAATGGAGCACCACGAGATAGATATTGCGGTCATGACCTACAGACAGTCGGATTATAATTTCCATACGCTCAGAAAGGATCCGATGACAGCGTGCGTGCCGACAAATCACCCGCTGGCGGACAGCAGATTATTTCCGATAAATCAATTTGAAAAAGAAAGCTTTATAGCGCCATACCCGGGTTATGACACGGATTATATGAGGTCATTTGAACAGTTGGGAGTCCGCCCAAATATCAAATTTACAACAACGGATATATACGCAGCGTACTGCATGGTTGAGGCGGGCCTTGGCTGCGCACTGCTCAACCGGCTTGAGGTGGAGGCGTGGAACGGGAACGTAAGACTGATACGCACTGATCCGGAGATAAGCTATGAAATAGGGATAATGTATCCGAAAGATATATCGATCGCGGCAAATGTATTTCTGGATGAGATTGGAGGATGTAAAATAAGGTGAAGTATGCAAATGTTATCTCAGGCAAGTTCATAGACAGACCGAACAGATTCACAGCTCATGTGGAGATCGATGGCGTTACAGAGACTGTGCATGTGAAGAACACGGGGCGGCTCAAAAGACTACTGATTCCAGGTAACATGGTCAGTCTTGAGAAGTCTGCAAATCCAAACCGCAAGACGAAATACGATCTGATAGCGGTGGAGGATTCAAAGCTTGGCTGGGTGAACGTGGACAGCCAGGTGCCGAACAAGGTGGTTTTGGAATGGCTTAAAACTAAGGATTATGACTTTATAAAGCCGGAGTATGTATACGGAGAGTCAAGGATCGATTTCTATATGGAAAAGGATGGCATGAAGTATCTCATGGAGGTCAAGGGCTGCACGCAGGAGATCGATGGGATAGGATATTTCCCGGATGCGCCCACTGAAAGGGGAGTAAAGCATTTGCGGGAGCTGATAAAGGCGGTCTCCGAGGGATATAAATGTTATGTAGCATTTGTCATTCCGATGACAGGGATAACTGAGGTCAGACCAAATGCGGAAATACACAGGGAGTTTGCAGAGACTTTTTATGAGGCGAAGGCGGCAGGCGTAGAGGTGTTAAATCTCACGTGCCGGGTTACCTGTGATGAGCTGGAGATAGTGGATAAGTGAGAAAAAAGGTGGAGAACACGTTTGTGATTCTCCACCTTCTTCAATTACCATGTAAGTGAAAATTCCACCAGTTCTGGAGTTTCAGGCTTTCCAATCAGCGGTTCTTTTTTGTCCAGAGAGGAAAGTTTTGCCATCTCGTCACTGGTCAGAGCAAAGTCAAAGATCTGGAAGTCTTCTCTGATATGTTCTGGCTTTGTACTTCTTGGAATGACAGCGATATTCTTCTGCGTCAGAAAACGGAGCAGGACCTGGGCGGGAGTTTTGCCGTATTTCTCAGCAAGGGCGAGCACGGCAGGCGCCTGATACATCTCGTTGCGGCTGCCCTGTCCAAGTGGGGCATACGCCATATGCGCTACCTGCTTTTTATCCATCCATGAGCGTTCGGTGCTGCGCTGGCAGTACAGGTTTGTCTCGATCTGGTTTACGGCAGGAGTGATCTTGTTGTATGCGATCAGGTCAAGTAGCTGATCAGGTTCAAAGTTGGATACACCTATTGCGCGGATCACGCCATCCTCATACAGCTTTTCAAGACTGCGCCAGGCGGCATAATAATTGGCAAATGGCCAGTGAAGGAGAAGCAGATCAATATAGTCGGTCTGCAGATTTTCAAGAGACTGCTTGACCGTCTGCTCGGCATTTTCGTAGGATTTGAAATTTACTTTTGTCACAAGAAACAGCTCCTTGCGGTCGATCCCGCTGGCTGATATTCCTGCTCCCACTTCTTTTTCGTTGCCGTATGCCTCGGCAGTGTCGAGCATGCGGTATCCGGTCTGGATGGCATTTGCCACTGCGTTGCTGCAGGTTTCACCACCAAGCATAAATGTTCCAAAGCCAGCAAGGGGCATCTGGACGTTGTTGTTCAAAGTTAAATATTCCATGTTGTGACCTCCGTAATATCTATTTGCATAGGCTATATTTCTATGTTACATTCATTGTAATAAGTTCGAGTTACACGAAGTCAAGAGAATTTTCGCATGTCATTTTGTGGCTGCGGCGATATAAATTATTGAAAATGGGGGAGTGGATCATCATGACTTATACGATAAAAGAGTTTGCGGATATGTTTGGGGTGTCGGAGCACACTGTCCGCTATTACACGGATATTGATCTTCTGCCTTGTCAGAGAGTTGGCAGGAACCGCAGAGTGTTCGATGAGGAGTCGGTCAACTGGATGCAGGGGATCATTTGCCTGAAGGGCTGTGGCGCATCGATTGATGAGATCAGAAAATACTGTGATCTGTGCAGACTGCCTGAGTCGGAGGAGAATCTGCGGGCCAGATATCAGATCATACTGGATCAGCGGGAGAAAGCATTTGAGAGGCTTGAAGAGGCGAAGGCGACTGTTGATTATATGAATCAGAAGGTGGAGCATTATCAGGATATCATGAAGGGATTGGCGGAGGACGACACCAATCCGGGGAAATGGACAGCAGAGAAACGTCCTGAGAGGCATTAAAAAGGGGGAAATGAGATGAGTTTTTCAGGAAATGCAGCATACAGTATGCTCATGGTGATGGCAAAGGTATTTCCGGGGATGAAGGAGGACTTCACAGACCTTGATACTGCACTGGAGAAGGCTAGAAAGTTCAACGAAAAGAACAAATATGTATCTCCAAAGGATAAAAAGGCTCTGTACAAGGAGATAACCGTGAGTGGTCATCCGTGTCTGATCATCAGGAGCAAGAAGAGAGAGAATAAGAAGAACAAGGGACTTCTACTCATATATGGAGGGGAGACTCTTCAGTGGAAGAGCGAGCTTGGAATGGCAAGGCGTTACAGCGACCTTACAGGTATGGATGTCTGGTATCCCATTTATCCGCCTATAACAGATGTGAACGTAACAGTTACCGTGTCTGTCCTGTGTGACGTATATTGCAAAATGGTGAAGAAATACGGCGCTGAGAATATTGCGATAGTTGGCGATTCCATGGGCGGAATGTTTGCTGCCGGTATCATAAACCGCATCAACAAGGATGAACTGGATGTGGGGATGCCGAAGCTGTTTATAGGAAATTCACCGGCAGGGGTACCGGATACCGAAGAGGACTGGGCTGAGATGGAGCAGTATGTCTCCAGAGATCCATTTTTCACGGTAGATGCATTTAAGGGGCTGGGGATGATCGCGGCTCACGGCCAGGATACGCCGAAGGACAACTATTGCCCGATCTACATGGATTTCCGAAATGCGCCTGAGACATATATGTACTATGCGGAGGAGCTCTGCGCCGCCTATGCCGCGGGAGGGAACATCTTCGGCAC
>CAVCCL010000079.1:0-18093 GCA_963600665.1 Bifidobacterium catenulatum
AAAAGCACTAACGACAGGGAACAGGTAGATCGCTATGAAGCAAGTCAATATCATAAGCACGACACTGGTGTAGTACATGAGCTTGTTCTCCTGTGGACCACCCTTGCCAAAAAGGTTGAAATCCAGAGTGAATATAAATGATATAAGAAGGAATAGCAGCCATGAAATCGTTGACTGTTTGAAATTATCCTTGAAGCCTTTGAAGAATAATTTCACTACACCTCCATTTTCGCCTGTCCTCTGCTTCTTTAACAGAGTGAAATACATTGCGCTCATGGAAGCTCCCATGGTGACTATGGGAATACTACACAATATAAATAGGATGTTCACTATTATAATATCGCCGAGCGTTCCAAAAAATCTGGAAAACCAGCCGTCGCTGCTGAAAATGTTCATAAAACTCCTCCTGATGTAAAAAGTGATAATATCGTTTGTTTAACTATAGCACAAAAAGGTATGCCAATATATAGCGAATTTTACAATTTACCATATGGATTCTACATTTTACCATAAAATAGCACAAAAACAGCCGCCATAAAGCCTAGTTTTTATACATTTTTGCTAAAAAGCCATGACATTTTGACATTTTACCATGTAAAAAACTTCACCAAAAATTTATAATTCAACCATAGAAAGCACACAGAATGTTTTTTAAGGAGGAAGGTTTTATGAGAAGAACATTAAAGAAAACAGTAGCAGTTGGACTTGCAGCAGCAACAGCATTTTCACTTTGCGCATGTGGCGGAAGCGGCGACGGAAGCAAGAGCAGCAGCAAGGACGCACTTGAGGTAGTTATCTGGGATAACAATCAGCAGAAGGGTCTGCAGGAGATATGTGATCTCTTCACAGAAGAGACTGGAATCAAGGTTGATGTACAGGTTAAGGAGTGGGATTCATATTGGACACTTCTTGAGGCTGGTGCTTCAGGCGGAGATATGCCGGATGTATTCTGGATGCACTCCAATAACTCACAGATGTACATGAAGAACAACAAGCTCTTAAAGCTTGACGATTACATCGCAAACAGCGATAAGGTAGATATGAGCAACTACATGTCAGAGATCACAGAGCTCTACACATATGATGGTTCATATTACGCAGTACCAAAGGATTACGATACAATCGCTCTCTGGTACAACAAGAAGATGTTCGACGATGCAGGAATTGAGTATCCAAATGAGAACTGGACATGGGATGATCTCTATGATGCAGCTAAGAAGCTCACAAAGGATGATGGTTCACAGTACGGTTTCTGTATGAACACATCAAACGATCAGGATACTTACTACAACATGGTTTACTCAATGGGCGGTTACATCGTAAATGATGATCACACAAAGTCAGGATATGACGATGCCAACACTATCAAGGCTATGGATTATGTAGGAAAGCTCCTCTCAGACTGCTGTCCACCAGCAACAACAATGTCTGAGACAGGAACAGACGTTATGTTCGAGTCAGGAACAGTTGCAATGATCACACAGGGTTCATGGATGACAGCAGGATTCCTTGACAACGAGTACCTCGTTGAGAACTGTGACGTAGCAATCCTTCCATATGACAAGACAACAGGCAAGAGAACTTCAATCTGTAACGGACTTGGATGGGCTGCATCAGCAGACACAAAGAGACCAGATGACTGCTGGAAGCTTATCGAGTGGTTCGGTTCAAAGGAGATGCAGGAGAAGCAGGCTGAGCTTGGTGTAACAATGTCAGCTTACAACAACACATCAGACAAGTGGGTTAACTGCACAGACAAGTTCAACCTCAACGCTTACCTTGACATCACAAAGGATTCAACAGTATCAGGTGTTACAAATGAGCTCGTACTCAGACCTTACACATACAACTCAACAGTTTGGTCACAGGCAGCACAGACATTCTTCGCAGATGCATGGGCAGACCCATCAAAGATGGAGCAGTCATGTAAGGACTTCGCTACACAGATGAACGAGTACATCGCAGAGGAAGACAAGTAATCCTACAGAGCATTTATAAGATAACATAACAGTGGGTAGGATGAAGGTCCTACCCATTGCTTACCAGAAACAATGGGGTGTTGATTACAGTATAAATGATAAGAGGAGGGATTTTATGTCAGATAACAAGAAGAAACCTGATACCAAGGCAGAGGAGACAAAGGCTGCTGAGGAGAAGGATGTTCAGACAAAGAAAGTAGAAGAAAAAGCGGCCGAGATTATCCAGGCAACTGAGACACAGACACAGCCTGCTAAGCCTGCAGCCGCAGAAGATAAAGAGTTCAAGAAAAAGAAATCAACAACATGGGAAAGAAACCAGCGCAAGTGGGGCTGGGCATTCATCCTCCCAACAATGATAGGTATCATAGTCCTCAACTTATGGCCTATAGTTCAGACAATATATCAGTCATTCTGTAAGGTTGGATCATTCGGTGATTCATCATTTGCAGGATTTGCAAATTACAAGAAGATGTTTGCTGACCCTGAGGTATGGCAGTCACTTCTCAACACATTCAAGTATGCGATCATCGAGGTTCCATTCTCAATCGTTATCGCACTTGTACTTGCAGTATTCCTGAATCGTAAGATGCACGGAAGAACAGTATACAGAGCAATATTCTTCCTGCCAATGGTAGTTGCACCTGCAGCGGTAGCCATGGTATGGAGATGGTTATACAATTCACAGTTCGGTCTGTTAAACCATATTCTTGGTACAAAGATCGAGTGGATATCCAATCCAAAGATCGCATGGATCTCAGTTGCGATCATCGGTGTTTGGTCGATCATAGGTTACAACATGGTTCTGTTCCTTGCAGGACTTCAGGAGATACCTAAGGATTACTACGAGGCAGCAGATATTGACGGAGCATCAGGAGTAAGAGCTTTCTTCAAGATCACTCTTCCACTTCTCTCCCCAACAGTATTCTTCGTACTCGTAACAAGAGTAATCGGAGCACTCCAGGTATTCGATCTTGTGTACATGGTAATGGATATTTCCAATCCAGCCCTCAAGAAGACAGAGTCAATCGTATATCTGTTCTACCAGTATTCATTCCAGAATGGTAACAAGGGTTATGGATCAGCAATAGTAGTTCTTCTTCTCGCAGTCATCATGGTACTTACAGTATTCCAGATGATCGGTCAGAAGAAGTGGGTTCACTATAACTAGGAAGGGGGAATCGATATGACAAGAGGAATACGTTTTAAGAGAAGAATGCAGAGATTATTGATTCACCTCATTCTGATCATATTCTCGATCGTTATGATAGTGCCATTTGTATGGATGACACTCACAGCATTTAAGACAGTAACAGAGGCAACTTCAGTAAGTCCATTCGTAATATTCCCATCACAGTGGCGCACAGACGCATTCGTGACAGTATGGAATAACATGAACTTCCTTGTTCTCTACAAGAACACATTATTACTCATATTCTTCAGAGTTCTGTGTGCATGTCTCACAGCAACACTTGCAGGATATGCATTTGCAAGACTTAAGTTCAAGGGAAGAGACTTCATGTTCTCCCTGATACTTTTCCAGATGATGATCCCTTCACAGATATTCATCATCCCACAGTTCCTGATGATCAGTAAGATGGGACTGACAAATACAATGTTCGCCCTGGTATTCCCAGGTATCGTAACAGCGTTCGGTACATTCCTGCTGAAGCAGGCTTACATGGGACTCCCTGGAGATCTCGAGGAGGCAGCAAGACTTGACGGATGTAACATTCCAAAGACATTCGTGTTTGTCATGGCTCCACTTGCAAGATCATCGATGGTTGCCCTCGGAATATTCACAGCAGTGTTCGCATTCAAGGATCTGATGTGGCCACTGGTTGTAAACAGCAGCGCAAACAAGATGCCGCTCTCAGCAGCTCTTGCAACAATGCAGGGACAGTATCAGTCCAACTATCCACAGTTGATGGCAGCTTCACTTATATCATGTATACCAATGATCGTTATATACCTGATATTCCAGAAGCAGTTCGTAGAAGGTATCGCTACATCAGGTGGAAAGCTCTAAAAGAAGTAACAGAAGGTATTAAATATAAACACAGGGTGACGTCAGTTACTGACGCCACCCTTGTATGAATTATCGTAAGTGCGTAGCACTTATGATACTGTGGACGCCGCGCGAAGCGCCTCTCATGCGTCCACTCCAATATATCGTAAGTGCGAAAGGAGGAACATCTATGAAAAATCCGATAATCACAGAGGAAGAAAAACAGAAGATAAAAGAGATGGACTCCACACGCAAGAAGATAGGTTACATCTGGGATTATTACAAATTCTGGATAATTGGTGCAGTTGTCCTTGTGGGACTTATCGTGTATTTCACGGTAGTGTTCGTGACAAGGGAAGACAAGCCGGCACTTGAGGTTGTCCTTGTGAACAACTATGACGATGTTTCTGAGGACAGTGATCTGGCACAGGGATTTGTGTCTTATGTTGGGGAAGAGAATCTGCCGGGAAAGGTTACATTTGACAACAATGCTTTCTTTAACCTGGCAAATGATTCGGATTTTAAGAATAGTTACTATATGAAGGTTGTGGCATATCTTGAGGCTGATACAGCCCAGGTGATCATGTGCCAGTACGACAATCTCATGGGAATAGCCAAGGGCGGCAGACTTGCAGATCTGTCGGATGAGAGAGTCGGAGATATTTGCGAAAAGTATAAAGACAGAATAGTTTACTACGAAGATGAAGATGGAAACAAAGTGCCTGTCGGAATAGATGTGTCGGAGGGATACAAGGCGGCAGGACTTACAGAGTACACAGATGAGAAGGCGTACATAGGACTTTCGGCGTATGCCGCTGATTATGAGTATGCGGAGAAATTTGTGGACTATATGGTTGAGCTTGGAAAATAGACAGGAGATCATGAAAAGGAGGATTTTGGCATGGCTATATTAGTAAATGAAGAGAAAAAGCTCTTTACACTGAACACCAAAAATACCACATATCAGATGAAGGTGATAGATTACGGATACCTCGCACATCTGTATTATGGCAAGAAAATGGATGGAGATATGTCATATGTCATAACCCATTACGATAGAGGATTCTCAGGCAATCCTTATGAAGCACAGGAGCACAGAGAGTTTTCTCTGGACAACATTCCACAGGAATATAGCTGCTACGGCAACGGAGATTTCAGGACTCCGGCATTCAACATAAAGGACATAGAGGGAATACATGGATGTGATCTCAGATATGTTTCATATGAGGTGATAGACAGTAAGTACAGTCTCAAGGGGCTTCCTGCTGCTTACACAAATGACGGTGAGAAGGGTGAGACACTTAAGATCGTTCTTCAGGATCCTCAGGTGGGAGTGGAGGTTGATCTTTTGTATGGAATTATAGAGGATAAGGATCTGATAACCAGATCAGCTATCATCAAGAATATCAGCGATGCGGACATGTTCGTGGCAAAGGCTTCAAGCGTGAGCCTGGACTTTGTGACAGGTGATTATGATCTTATACATTTCCATGGAAGACATGCAATGGAGCGCATGTATGAGAGAGAAGAGATCAAGCACGGCGTGAAGAAGATCGGCAGTACAAGAGGTACATCAAGCCACCAGCACAGCCCATTTGTGGTAATTGCCGGCAAGGATGCAAATGAAGATGCGGGCGACTGCTATGGAATCTCACTTCTCTACAGTGGAAGCTTCAACTGTGAGGTGGAGAAGGATCAGACAGATCAGGTGAGACTCAATATGGGTGTTCAGGATGATATGTTTGAGTATGTGCTCTATCCAGAGAGTGAATTTGTGGCACCTGAGGTAGTCATGGTTTATTCTCCTGATGGATTTGCCGACATGTCACACAAGATGCATGATGTTGTGAGATACAATATCTGCCGTGGTGAATACAAGACAAAGAGAAGACCTATACTCATCAACAGTTGGGAGGCAGTATACTTCGACTTCAACGGTGATGATATAGTAAATATAGCAAAGCAGGCATCAGAGCTCGGCGTTGAGATGCTGGTTCTGGATGACGGCTGGTTCGGTGTGAGAAATGACGATAAGTCAGGTCTCGGCGACTGGTTCGTAAATGAGGATAAGATGGGCGGACCTATGGCTGATGTTGTCAAGAGGGTTAAGGATCTCGGCATGAAGTTCGGTATCTGGATCGAGCCTGAGATGGTATCTGAGAAGAGTAACCTGTTCAAGGAGCATCCTGATTATGCATTTGTGATCCCTGGAAGAAAGCCTGTCATGGGAAGAAGCCAGCTCAATCTGGACTTCTCAAGGAAAGAGGTTGTAAACTGTATATTTGACCAGATGACAGCAGTGCTGGACAAGATAGATGTTGATTACATAAAGATGGATATGAACAGAAGTATACTGAACGTATACTCCATGACCGAGGGAATCCAGAACAATGGAACTATCCTCTACAAGTATGTACTCGGTGTATATGACTTTATGGAGAGACTTCAGGCGAGATATCCAAAGATGTTCATCGAGGGCTGCAGCGGCGGCGGCGGAAGATTCGATGCCGGAATGATGTATTACACACCACAGATCTGGTGCAGTGATGACACAGATGCGATCTGCAGACTTGACATACAGTATGGAACTTCATTTGGCTATCCTATATCGGTGGTCGGCTCACATGTATCTGCAGTTCCAAACCACCAGACTGGAAGGACAACTCCTTTCAACACCAGAGCGGTCGTTGCTATGGCGGGAAGCTTTGGCTACGAGCTTGATCTGAACAAGGTCAGCGACGAGGAGAAGGAGGAGGTTAAGGTTCAGGTAGAGAACTACAAGAAATACTGGGATCTCCTTCACAACGGACTCTACTACAGACTGACGGATGCGGACAAGAGCAAGGGTGTGGCTGCCTGGTCATTTGTGGCAAGGGATAAATCAGAGACACTGGTAAATATCGTGACAGTGGAGAGCTTCTGCAATTCACCTGTACCATTTGTCAGAGTCAAGGGACTCGATGCGGATGCCACATATGTTGACGAGGAGACCGGAGCAGAGTATAGCGGACAGGGACTTGACCAGATCGGACTTCCAGTACCACTCAAGTTCGGCGAGTACAATGCTTACCAGATCCACCTGGTTAGAAAGTAAAATTGCATAAGTGATATTGTGTTATTTATACATAAATATTAATTAAATTGTATTAAACTACAGCCTCATGATAATATGAGGCTGTAATTTTTTATGCTTATATATTGAGCAGAAATGCGTTGAATATGTATGGGAGAAAAAGGGAGGTTACATATGAAATTGAAGGGGATAATGGCTGCGGCTGTAACTGTAGCCATGGTGTCGTCGTGTATCCATATACCGATGACGACTGCACAGGCACAGACTTTGCTGTCAAATATGACAGCGGATGCCGTACAGATGGATGAAGCTGGGATATCAGCAGCTACAGAGGATATTTCAGAGCTTGAGGGTGACTATGGAGTTGTGAACATAGTTAATGGTAAGGAGAGTAAAATATCATTTGTCACGGATGAGACAGGATATTATGAGATAATATTGCAGGGAAGCCAGTCACGGCTGATGCTTCAGGAGACATTGTATAACAGTAAGAATAAACGTCTTGCCACAGGTAAAAGGGATGGTAGTGGATGCTACAGGCTGGTATACAAGTGTACTGCGGGGGAGAAATATATTCTTGGGTCTAAGTATGCCCGTTCTTATACAGTTTCTGAAAGTGCAAATATAAGTGTGAGAAAGCTTCCGGATGTGGCGGCAATAAAAATGGTGCCGGACAATACGACGATATTGGAGGGAACACCAGAATCCATAACATCGGCGGACGCAACGGTAACCTATTCTGGTGGAAAGGTGCGCAGTTCAGGTATAAGCGGCTCCGACTGTAAGATAGATGGAGTTACATACAGTCTGTGGGTGAAGGATTCCAAGGGAAATTATTATTATGAGGGCGATGCAGGGGATATGGTATCGTATGCGGATGCGGAAAAGCTTCCGGCCGGTACATATACCGTTCAGCTTACAGACAAAATGGATAGTGAGCCGGACCAGTCGACCAAGATATACGATTCGTACACTGCAAAGGTGCAGACTCCTGCTGAATATTTTGTAGGAAAAAGGAATATCAGTGAGACGGATACCTACGCATATGATACCAGGGTGGGCGGTTACGAGTATTACAGATTTATACCATCTGCAACTGCTGACTATGTGTTTGAAGTAGATAAATCATCAACTGCATTTATAGATGTATATGATTCGGACATGGCGGTGGTTGAGACCGATAATGACAGGTATTCATTTGTCAAGGGAAAGACCTATTATGTCAGACTTTCAGGAACAACGGATGATGACAATGAAACATTGAATGAGGTCAGGCTCAAGGCAAAGAAGTATGTGGCACCTTCAGGGGTGACCTTGAAGCTGGCAAAGAGCGAATGGGCAGCCGGAACACCGATAAGCTTCATGAACGGTGCGAGCAGTACAATAAAGTATAATGATAAATCCACGGAAAGCATAGATCTGACCGGTGGAAGCGGATACAGTAATGGAAACAGATACACAGTATATTATTCATCATCCGATGATAATTGGAAAGAGTACGAATACGAAAGCGGAGTAATTCTTTCGGAGGGCGAGTACAAAGTAGCCGTGGGATACGATGCGGCAGAGGAAGATCAGGAGCTGCTCGGCACGGCAGTGATTAAGGTAGTGTCAATAGACAAGCTGAGCGCAGGACAGCTCTCGGAAGGTGACAACAATGTGAGTGTCGGAACGGATGAGTATGACAAGGCATATTACAGCTTTGTCATGCCATTTGACGGAAGTGTGGTAATAGAAAGCGACAGTCATTATTGTGTATATGAGTCTGGTGACGAGGGTCCGGTAGAGGTTACAGGAAAACTTACCAGAGGCAGCACTTATTATGTAGGACTGTATAATGAGTCTTCGACTTCAAAGACAGGCAAGACAAATGTGAGGCTGAGCTTTATTCCGAAAGTGACAGATATGATTGCTGTTCCCGAGAACACAGATTTCATCAGAATGGGCAGCTACGATAAGGATATCAGCAGTTATGTAGATGGAACCAGAGTAAAGATCTCGTATGCTGACGGAAAAACAGAGGAGCTGGTGTTTGACGATTCGGACAGTGTGGAAACCTCCAGAGGAGACGAGGTACGTGCTGAGATAGTTACAGATATGGAAAATGAGTGCCCTGTCGGAGCGGCACAGATTAGGATATACACACTGTATAGTGAGGACTCTTATGCATATGACATAGAGATAAAGGATATAGAGGATGTTGCTGCCGGAAGTCTTGCGGAGGGATCCAACCAGGTAAGTCTGTCGGAGAATGGCAGTGCATATTATACGTTTAAGCCTTCGACATCCGCCAGGTATACATTTGCCCCAGTGGGCGGTATGGAGATCTACAGCAAGATCGACGCTGATGATGAGACAATGTATGATCTGAAGAAACTTAGTGTATCGGATGGCGAGGCTGCACTTGAGAGCGGTAATACATACTATATCTGTCTCAATGGCGGAGTAGAGGACAAGTGGGGAGATACGCAGACCAGTTGGAGCGTGAATGTGACAAGAGGAGAAACTTTGTCAAATTCAAAGATCAGTTCATGGAAGCTGAGAGATAACAGAACCTATGAATTCCTTCCAGATACGAAATTATCAGATGTCAAAAACCTTCTGAACAGAGAGACTCTCCAGTTTGTATATGCTGATGGCAGCGTAAAAGAGGCCAGTGTCGGTGACAGCGAGGATAATGACCTGATCACAAGTACATGGTACAGATATAACGAGAAGACTGGAAAGTATGTCGAGATCGCAGGCCTTGGCAGCACGGTGGATACGGGCAGATACATGGTTGAACTTGCGATCTCCGGTGCTGATGGCATGGATACGGTTGAGATACCATTTGCAGTGAAGACTGCACAGAGCATGAGCCTTGGAACATGGGACAGCTCAAAGACGCTTGATATTTCAGGCGACAGATATGTGTATGTATATAAGGTAAGTGCCCAGGCGGGTTCGTATGTGGTATCCGCAGATGAGAAGATCGATGGCATCAGAATTTTGGATGCAAATGGAACAGAGATAACGACTAACAACGTGGCTTATTCATCTGATGGATTCGGCGGTGCGGGATTTGACACAGCAGGCGGGGATCTGTATGTATGTGTGTATCCGGGAAAAAATGTAAATAAATGCGGCGTGACAATGAAGGAGATCGTCAAGGCCGTAAGCGTAAGCACAACTGTTTCTAAGACTGAATATCTGAGGGAATTTGATGAGCTTAAGGGCAGCATAAAAACCGTTGTCACATATTCTGATGGAAGCACCAGAACATTTGGCGCGGATGACGATGATATAAGCTTTACGATCAAGAAAAATGACAGGGTGAGCAGCTATTTAAGCATCAACACTATAACAGAACAGACCGGATCATATGAGATAATACCTTCCATATGGGGAATGGCTGACGATTGTGAAGTTCAGGGAGCATCATTTGATGTCGTGGATCTGAATGTGGATGATCTGGAGTACCTGATATCAGGTGAGCCTGCGGTGATTTCAGGTGTTGAGAACACCGGAGATGTAAAGCTGTACAGATTTGATATTGCGTCAGATGGAGTGGTATCACTTCAGAGACAGGGCTTTGAGCTTAAGGGTATATATACCATTGCGGATGATGGCAGCTTTTCAGATACATATAGCAATGGAGATGCTTTCTCTCTGAAAAAGGGAAGCTATATTATAGCACTCTATGCGAGAGAGAAAGATAATCAGATAACATTTACATATCACGATTCGTATGTGACGGGTAATGGAAAAATAACACCGGGTCATAAGACAACAGCGGATATAAGTTTTGCCGGAGAGAGCATCGAGTATGAATTTATCCCAACGGAGACCGGAGAGTACAGATTTACGGTGGACTGCGGGGATAACACAGTATACACCAGAATCTATGCTGATGGGGTTCTGGAAAAGACATACTCACGGAACGGCGGACAGCTCATTATAGACAGGACATTTGAGGCGGGCCGTAGTTATACACTCAGGATCAGCCTTGCGTCGCAGCAGACAGGAAGCGTGACGATCACTCCTGAGAAGGTGAATGCAGAGGTAGAGAACGAGTACGATATCTCCGCTGTGAGCATATCAGGATGCAAGGTGAAGAAGACAGAGGATGGATACAGTGTAACCGGAGATATAGAGATAACATATGCAAATAATGAGAGCCAGAAGACACCATTTGTCAGCGGAAGATGGACTGATGCATATGGAAATATCATTCAGGGAATCATGTCTGTTGTGGAAAATGACACATACACAGATGTGACTCTGGATCTCAGATATAAGAATACGGGTTCATCAGAGTGGGTGTATGCCGAGTCAAAGACCCAGAAGTTTGGGGCTGGAGATGACGAGGGATGGATCATAACCAAGACTCCGACATGTACTGAGAACGGAGAGAAGACAAGGTACATTGAGGATGAGGACATATATGAGACCGAGGTGATTCCTGCTACAGGACACAGCTTCACAAAGTATGAGTCAGATGGAAATGCCACATGTTCGCAGAAGGGAACCAAGACAGCAAAGTGTGACAATAACTGCGGAGAAAAGGATACGATCATCGACGAGGAGACCACAGTTCCTCACGATTATCAGACGGAGTGGACGGTTAAGAAAAAGGCATCACAGACCAGTGACGGATATAAGGCGCATGTATGCAAAAACTGCAAGTCAGCAAGCAAGGGAACTCAGAACATATACAGGATCAAGAGTATCAGGCTTGCATACAGCGCTGTTGAGTATGATGGTACAGCTAAGAAGCCTGTGGTAGAGGTCAAAGACTCAAAGGGCAGAAAGGTTGCCGCAGGAAATTACAGCGTTTCATATTCAAATAACAAGAATATCGGCAAGGCTAAGGTTATCATCAAATTCAAGGGCGACTATGAAGGGGAGAAGACGCTCTCATTTGACATCAAGTTGGGTGTGAGAAAAGTTGAGTCCGTTGACAACACAACAAATGGAATAAAGTTGAGCTGGAAGAAGTATAAAGCGGCATCGGGATATGTTGTTTACAGAGGAGTAAATGGAAAAGCATATACGATAGCAGGTGTTGTTCAGAATCCGGAGACAACATCGTTCGTGGACGTCACAGCTAAAAATGTGGGTGTAAAGTATACATATAAGATAAGAACTTATAAGACATTTGGCGATGTGACATACAATTCGGCATTTGGCGGCGAGAAGACAGGAAGTTATGTACCTGCTGTGAAGCTGAAGAAATTCACAAGTGCATCGGCCGGAACAGCCAAGGTTACATATAATAAGGCAGCCAAGGCCACCGGATATCAGATACAGTATGCAGACAATGCATCGTTTAAATCTGCAAAGACGGCCAATGTAAACGGAGGTTCAGTTACAAGTAAGACCATCAAACGACTTACTAAGGGCAAGAGATATTATGTCAGAGTCCGAAGCTTTAAGAAGATTGATGGTAAGGTTTACTATTCCGCATGGAGTGGAAAGAAATCGGTTGTAATAAAGAAGAGATAATATCAAAAGAAATAGAAGAATCCGCCATGGATACAACATGTATCCGTGGCGGATTGTTTTTGGTCAGTGTCGGGATGTTATTCGGTGACCGGATCGCGGAAATCTGCTCTGAACTTCAGGGCTGAGATCATGATAAATATGAAGCATACCACCCATGTCACAGGTTCGCATATGCATACGGCGATGTAACCGTAGACCGGAACCAGCCACAGTGCAAATATGATCTTGCCGATCATCTCGAGCGCGCTGCATATCAGTGGTGCCACCGAGTGGCGCATGCCCTGAAGTGCATTTCTCACTATTACGAGAACCGCCATAGGTGGGATCATAGGTATGCTTATCCTGAGGTACATGAGACCGTTGGTGATTACGGTGTCATCTGAGCTGCCGGTTATAAGAACCAGTATGGATCTTGCGATGGTAAAAGTGATGAGCATCGCAAGCAGCCACCATATTCCGTACATGGCGACGGCTGTGTAGATTCCTTTTTTGATCCTGGAATTCTTATGTGCGCCTAGGTTTTGGCTGGCGTATGTTGCAACGCTGGTTCCAAGGGCAACTCCCGGCGTGTAGAAGAATTCTGCAAGTCTCCTGCCACCGACCTGTGCGGCGATGTATACATTTCCAAGTGCATTTATGCTTCCCTGGAGTATGACGCTTCCTATATTGTATATTGCGCTCATAAGTGCCATGCTGAGTCCTGTCCAGAACATCTCAAACACGAATTTTGTGGATACAGATATATCCTTTCTGGAGAATCTGAGTTCCGGGTAACCTCTCATGATACAGAACAGTCCAAGGACTGCACTTATTCCCTGTGCCGTGATGGTTGCGATGGCGGCACCGCGCACACCGAGGGACAGAGGACCCATGAACAGGTAATCCAGAATAACGTTGAGTACACTGCTGAATACAAGGAACAGCAGTGGTGTTATGCTGTTGCCGATGGATCTGAGCAGGCTTGACTCAAGGTTGTATGCCATGGTTAGTGGTATTCCGGCAAGGATGACTGTCAGGTAACTCAGTGCTCCCTCCATAGTGTCCGCAGGAACCTGAAGAAGCGTGAGCAGAGGCCTTCTGAATACCAGAAATGACGTGGTAAGTATGACTGTTGATATGGCAGACAACAGGACAGCCCAGCACACGGAGTGCTTCATCTCAGTTTCGTTGTCAGCACCGAAGCTTCTGCTTACGAACAGGGCAAAGCCATTATTCAGTCCGAAAGCAATATTTGTGATAAGGCTGTACAGTGCTGCGGTGGCACCTATCTGGGCAAGTGCGGTATCTCCGAGAAGATGGCCTGCCAGTGAGGTGTCAGCCAGATTGTAAAACTGCTGAAGTATATTGCCGATAAAAAGAGGCATGGCAAAATAAAACAAAAGCTTTGCCGGGCTGCCTGTTGTCATATCTGTTGTACGATTTGTTTTTTTATTCTGTGTGTTCATCATTATAACTCCTTTTATTACATAATAGCGAAAGAAAACTCTTGATTCTGTAACAAATGCGCCACATAATATAACAAAAGCGAATAAATTTGTGAAAGGAGGGCTTTGCCATGATATTTAACAGAACCACGGTGACGGTGGATATGCGCGGCAGGGAAAATCGTGACGAGGATGTCAGGCAGTTTGACTTTGCGGCATATGATGCGGACATGCACAGATTCATATCGGGGTGTATACCTCCGCACTGGCACGATGAGCTGGAGATATTTGAACTGCTCACAGGGCAGGTGGAGGTCGTGACAGGAGACACGTCCTATGTTATAAATGCGGGCGAGGGCTGTTTTATAAATGGCGGAGTCCTCCACACATTCAGGGTGAAGTCCCGGGATGAATGTCGGTATCATTCATTTGTGTTTGAGAGCTCCATAGTGGCCGGCGCGCCGGGAAGTGTATTTGACACAAAGTATATAAAGCCGTTTGTCGAGAAAGGACACTCATTTGTTCATATTAAAAGGAATGATGAAAACACCGAATTTTTTTCTGAATTTGACAAATGCTTTGATGCCTGTGTGGATGAAAAGTATGGATATGAATTTGTCGTGAGGGACAGCCTGACGAAGATGATGCTGAGTATAGCCCGCTGCATGAAGGGGATCGCCGATTCCGAAATGCCCCAGCTTGTTGAGGGCAGGATAAAGGATATGCTGGGTTGGATCGATGGGAACATCGATAAGGAGATAACGGTAGGTCAGATCGCAGCCAGTGCAAATATATGCGTCCGGGAGTGCCAGAAGATATTCAAACAATATGTGCACTACAGGCCGGTGGAGTATGTTCAGCGCAGGAGGATAATAGTTGCCGCCGAGCTGATCCGAACCACAGACAGGTCGATAACGGACATTGCGCTGGATTGTGGATTCAGCAGTGTGAGCTATTTTATAAAGCAGTTCAGAGGAGTGGTTGGTTGTACTCCGGCGGGATATAGAAAGAAAACGGGTAATAAAGTGTAAAATTTGAGTGAATGTGATGTTTTTGGTTGGACATGGCAGATATAAAATGCTACCATGATTCTATGGGAGCATTATTGTTCCAGAGCAGCAAAAGGGATGAGCAGAATAAGGAGAGAAAGATGGACGAGAATAACGTAAATGGATTTAATGATATGGATGACGATGAGGACGAGGGAACTACTGTCCTCACAACTCCGGGAGTGAGCGCGTTTTCGCCGGTGCAGGATAATGCAGCGGGCCAGCCAAACCCGGGACAGTCACAGATGAATCAGCCACAGCAGAATAAGCATCTGGGTGGATTTGGCCAGCCGATGGGCGGTCAGTATGGCGGCTTTGGCCAGCCACAGTATGGTCAGCAGCCGGGTGGACAGGAACAGCCGGTAAATGGTCAGTATGGTGGCTTGGGTCAGGCACAGTATGGTCAGGGTCAGCAGTTTGGCGGAAATGGACAGCCTGCAGGCGGACAGTATGGTGGATTTGGACAGCCACAGTACGGACAGGGTCAGCAGTTTGGCGGCCAGGAACAGCCAACGGGTGGACAGTACGGCGGATTTGGTCAGGCACAGTACGGACAGGGCCAGCAGTTTGGTGGACAGGGTCAGCAGCCAGGCGGATATGATCAGCCGGTCAACGGATTTGGTCAGCAGCCAGGAGGACAGTATGGCGAATTCGGCCAGTCACAGTATGGTCAGCCACAGTACGGACAGCCACAGTACGGACAGCCACAATACAATCAGCAGCCGGGCATGACTCCGGGGGTCATGGAGCCGGGCAAAAAGGTGAACAAGAAGCTTATAGCAATAATAGGCGGAATCGCAGCGGCAGTTCTGATCGCGATAATAGTCGTTGTTCTGATCCTGTCGGGTGGTTCCGGTGAGAGAAGTGCCAAGAAGGTCGGAGACAAGCTGGTGACAGCCTATGAAAATGGCGATGCCGATGCCATGGTTGATCTGATGGATAAAGAATATTACAAGCTGTATAACAGGATAAGAAGCTATACAGGCAGTGATGATTACGTCAAGGATACATTCAACGAGCAGGTCAGCGACATGGTGGATGAGGTCGGAAAGGTCAAGAGCATCAAGGTCAAGGACAGATCAGAGAAGGAATATGACGAGGATAAGCTTAAGGATGTAAATGATACATTTGATATGCTGAATGTCGACATGACGGTTGACAAGTGCTACGAGGTGGATCTTGATGTCAAGATAAAGGGATCTACTGACGAATCAGATGGTGAGATCATATACACAGTTATAAAGACCGGCGGTAAGTGGTATCTTGTAGACTATGATCTCTATGTATATTAGAAAATGAATCTCGTGGATTGAGGATAGATTTCTCAGTCCATGAGATTTTTTTGTATATATTAGATACATACGGATGTGTTTTGTAGCAAATATGTATAAAAAACGAATTGTATTTGTATATGCGTGGTGATAATATAAAAAATGTAAGAACTTGTTATATGTATCTTAATAATGAGAAAGGGAGTACAAAAGATGAGAAAGATCAAGAGCTTTATGGCTATGCTCATGGCGCTTGTGATTGCAGTGACCAGCATCAACATACCGTCGGTTACGGCATTTGCACAGGACGATGACGGCACGGCCGAGGTCGCAGAGGCGACAGCGAGTGATGCGGAGAAGGTCAGTGAGGGCACAACGGATGTAGTAATCTCCACAGAAGGGGAGGAGAAAATTCTGAGGTTCACTCCAAAAGAGAGCGGTGCGTATGAGTTTTACAGTATCTGTAATTCTGATACATATGGCACACTTTACGACGCAGATGGAGAAGTTATTGAAGATGATGATGATTCCGGAAGTGGTGGCAATTTCAAGATAACATATAATCTGACTGCCGGAACAACATATCTGGTCGGTGTAAGGTATTTTGGAGATGATATAGGTACGATTAAGCTATATATTGGCAAGGTGAAAGCCCCAGATGATATACGGTTTAAGCAGACCAGAACGAATTTTCTGACACATATTGACTATAATTACATTAATAATGGCAACATTGAGATTGAATATGCTGATGGAAGAGATACTTCTAATACAAGTATAACAGTCAGCGGTGATATGATAATTATAAATGGTGAATTTAATTATAGATTATGTGTAAAGGATTCAAAGGGGAGTTATACATATGGAGATGGAGAAGACATAATTCCTTATTCTGATGTTCTTGCAATGGGAACATTCCTGCAGGAAGGAACATATACGCTTGTAATAGTAGATAAGAGCAGTGCCGGTGTTCCAACGAGTGATGCACATATATATGATACATGCCAGATCCATGTATTGAGCGCAGACGATTATTTTGCTGGTAAAACCGAGATAAGCGAGAGTGAGGAACGCGAGTTTACTTTCCATAGTAATTACTATGAATATTATAAGTTCACCCCTTCAGAAACTGCCGAATATTTGTTTATGTCTGACGATAGTTCCTATATGGAAGTATATGACGATTCTTACGATCATATTGAAACAAATAATAATGGATCATATTCATTTACAAAGGGCACAGACTATTACGTTGGGGCCGAAGTCAGTGGTTCTGATAAAACAGTGAAGATGAAGGCCGTCAGGTATTCGGAACCAACAAGTGTAGATGTAAATGTGAATTCCGAGTATATGGTATTTGGAGATTGGGATATTGAGTTTAATTTTTTGAAAGGGGTATCAGCTAAAGTTACTTATGCGGATGGAACATCAGAGATAATAGAAAATATCAATGATGACCATTTTGTGGATAGCAAAGGGCTGACTTATTATAATTACTTTACAAAGACAACTGCTGAATGGAATTCCGAAAAGTACAATAATTATGAGGAGTATAGCGCAGGATCGTATGTTTATTCTGTAGGATTTGGCGAATATGATAGTAAGCAGTTGTTCTCAAAAAATATTACATTGAAGAGACCTGATGAGTATGAGTGGCCTGAGCTTAAAGAGGGATCAAATACAATCGTAAGCGGAGCAGATCTAGAGCATAGTAACTTATATTATTTTGTAATGCCTTTTGATGGTAGTTTGTCAATAAGTGAAAGTTCCCAATACAGAATATACGAGGAAGGAAAAACAGGATATAT
>CAVCCL010000080.1:0-21311 GCA_963600665.1 Bifidobacterium catenulatum
GTTATGTATGGTGCGATGGCAACATGCTTGTCCATGGCATTTCCGACCATGGCGATTCCCTTGCCCATGGTGAATGCGGCGAGGACTGTGCCTATTCCAAGGCCGTAGATGTGGCCGAGGATGAAGCCCGTGAGGGCTGCCGTCGTTGCAAGACATATCACGTCAAATGATATTTTTACCTTTGAATATTTGGCCGATATTATCTCCGACAGCTCTCTTGGGAAAAGGTCCGTCGGTATGATCGGCAGGCCGCATCTGTTGGACAGTGCGATTCCGATACAGATCAGCAGATAGCTTATCACGAAGTAGAGAACTCTCCATGGCAGTGCAGTTGGGAGAACTCCGATCCACATCTCATGGACATCAAGCATTTTGCCAAATATAAATCCAACTATGAAGCTGCACAGATACTGTGGTACGAATTTCTTCCTCATGATCATGAGTGTCAGTATCAGCAAACCCTGGAATATGTATGTCCAGGTTCCGAGGGAGAGCCTTGGAAGAACCAGCGAGAACGCGTATGGCACGCTGGATATTGCTGATATTCCGGCTGCGGAATAGAGCATAAGGACAACTCCGAAGCTGTTGATGATGACTGCGGTTATCAGGGCAAATTCGCCCCACATGTTATGTACATGTGCATGTTCTGATTGGGTGTTCATTTTGTTTTCCTCATTTCTTTATAATAATGTGCTTTATAACGTTTTCTTTTATTTCCCCAGCACGTTGGAATCTTTGATATTCTAAAACTTCATATGTATATATCCCTGCGGTTTCTGATTGTAGCACCGGCAACACTACATAACAAATAAATAGTTTTTATGATTTGATAGATAATATCTATCAAAAACTAGGAAAAATGTTATATTAGGGGTAGAATATGGATATGAAGTATTTTGTACGTAGCATGAAGTGGGGAGGAGACTGGTATACAGAGAGGTTAAGTATATTGAATAAAATGCTGATCTGGTGCGCTTACTTTGCACGATCTGAGAAAAACATTAATTAAAACGGGAGGTATAACCATGAACTTGTCATATATGAGATATTTTGTTGAGCTGGCACATGTGCAGCACTACACGAGGGCGGCTCAGAACCTTAACATAACTCAGCCGAGTCTCAGCCACGCCATAGCCCAGCTTGAGGAAGAACTGGGAGTCAGGCTGTTTGAGAAAAATGGACGCAACACGGAGCTCACAGCATTTGGCAGGGAGTTTCTTGGGTGTGCGGAGAGAACGCTCGGGACACTTGATGCAGGCGTGGAAGCTATACAGAAGTCCGCGGCCGGTGACGGCGTGATAAGGCTGGGGCTCATAAGACCGCTTGGAATGGAATTTGTGCCAAGGCTGGCGGCGGATTATCTGAAGAAATGTGGGGACAGGGATGTCAGATTTACATTCCATACGGGAACCACAGGACAGCTTCTGGACGACCTGACCGCTGGCAGATACGACATGGTGTTCTGTTCCAGACCGCCGGAGACGATGGGGCTTACGGCCGTGCCTGTCGGCAGACAGGATCTCGTGCTCATAACACCTGCGGATCATCCATTGGCGGTCAGGGATTCAGTCACGCTTGAGGACACGCTTGAGTACGGACACATATATTTCTCGAAAGGATCAGGTATGAGAGATCTGGTGGATGAGATGTTTGTAAGGCTGGGGCAGACGCCGGAGATAGTGTGTGAGACAGAGGAGGATGAAGTCATAGCCGGACTTGTGGCTGCGGGATTTGGCATTGCAGTGGTGCCTTATATGGATATGCTCAGACGCCTGGATGTGAAGGTACTTCCGATAAAGCAGCAGATGGTCGAGAGACTTTATTATATGGTTCATGATGACAAAAAGTATATGTCTCCAGTGGCGACATATTTCCATAAATATGTGTTATCTTGTAATTGACTTTGACTATTTTGTTATATAGAATTATTCTCAGATACAGTTTTAATTTGTTGACAGTTTGTACAATTATATTTGTACATTTGTCATAATGACTCGCCGTATATGAGGGAGGCGCATAATCAGTGAATAGAGATGCAATTTTTAATATTGCTCTGGAAATATGGGGGATTGTCATATGTGTTCTTGCATTTGTGGCATTGCTTCTTGAGAGAAATCAGAAGAAGGATAAAAAAGGTGTAAGCCTGTGCATGGAGGCAGCCTGTATACTTTTGCTCGTCTGCGATTCGCTGGCGTGGTGTTACAGGGGCAATACCAGTGATGCCTCATATTATATAGTGCGTATAAGCAATTTCTGCGTGTACATGATAAATTATATGTACATGAGTCTGTTTATGTTTTATCTTCTGATAAATCTGAACAGGGGTGAGAAGATAATGCCGGTAAGGGCGAGGGCCGTGCTTGTTCTGAGCGGCATAGGCATACTGCTGCTCGTAGTGTCACAGTTCAGTGATGGTCTGTTTTACTATATAGATGCGGATAACATATATCATAGAAGCAACGGATATATCATTTCGCAGATCATAGCGGCTGTCGGACTAGTATTGTGCTTTACCATCATCATCCAGTACAGGAAAAGAATAGAGAAGGCCGTGTTCTGGGCGACTATGTCATATTTCATACTGCCGTGCGTTTCTACAATAGTGGTCATGTTTTATTATGGCCTGTCGCTCCAGACCGTATCGATAGTCATGTCAACGCAGATCATGTTCGTGGTGGATATGATAGACGTCGACAGGAGGCTTGTCAGGTCCAGATTGCAGATTAAGAATGCCAAATACGAGGCTGAGCATGATTCACTGACAGGACTTTACAATAAGACTGCCGGACTGGAGAGGATACGCAGTTACATCAGCAGCATGGCGGATGATGATAAGGCATCTGTACTGTTTGTCGATATAGACGATTTCAAGAGTGTAAATGATACATATGGTCATGCTGCAGGAGATTACTGGATAGAGGTGGTCGGCAAGCTGTTGAAGAGCGAGTGCGACACTGATGATATAGCGTGCAGATTTGGCGGGGATGAGTTTGTACTTATACATAAAGGCGTTGCTGATGTTGAATCCATGCGCTCCAAGATGGAGAGATTTGCCAGAAAGCTGCAGCTAAAGGCAACTGAGTATGGACAGGATGTACATTGCAGTGCCGGAGTGTGCCAGATCGTCGGTTCAGGCCACGATCCTGAGGAATGTATCAACATGGCAGACAATGCCTTATATGAAGCCAAGAAAAAAGGCAAGCACACAAGTGTGATCCACAGCATAGATAAAAATGGAACGGAGAATGTAACTATTCTCGACAGGATAAATGCTGATGTCAAGGAGATACAGGAGCGTATAGCGGCGAGGATATCATACATGTATACGGTGATGATATATGTGAATATCCAGTCTGGAGATTACAGGGTTCTAAAGGGCGCTGAGGATCTTCAGAAAGCAGTGGAGTCTGCAGGAAGCTATGGTGAGGTAGTGACGATCATAGAGAACCGTCTCAGATCAGAGCGTTCCAGACTGATCATAGGAGAGTTTTTGGCACAGGAGAGAATGATGAGTCAGCAGAAAGAGGCACTTACAGTGAGCTTTGCAAATAATGACGGCAGCGCTGATCTCATGCATGTTCTGAAGGTGAAAGAGGGCGGCGACAGCGGATTTTTCATAGTTGTGCAGAACCTTGATGTATATGTAAGCTGATATTGTTGACAAATGCTATAAGTCTGATATAATTGCAACGAAAACAAGTTGGTGGATTTTTCCGGATTAAGTCATCTTTTCGCCCCACAACCGTAAGGCTGTGGGGTTTTATTTATGTCTCATGGAGACGGAGATGGCGGGTACATCCGTACCCACCAGAGTGTTGGTAAAAATTGTGTAGAAATATATTGGGAGATTTTTATGAATGAAAATTTTATGAAAGAAAAGCCAGTGTTCCCACTTCTGATGTCCATGGCGCTTCCTATGGTAATATCGATGATGGTGAATGCCCTGTATAATATCGTCGACAGTTACTTTGTGGCGAAGATAAGTGAGGATGCCATGACGGCGTTGTCATATGTGTTCCCACTGCAGAACTTTGTAAATGCCGTGGCGATCGGATTCGGTGTTGGAATAAATGCGGTTATAGCAATATATCTTGGAGCTAAAGACAATGAACGCGCAGACCGAGCCGCGAGCTGGGGGATGCTTCTTGCAATCATACAGGGAATTGTCATGACAGTTGTGTGCATTGCAATCATACCGTCATTCCTCAGAGCCTTCAAGGCCAGTGGAGACGTACTAGACCTTGGCTGCCGTTACGCTGATATAGTATTTGGATTTTCAATAATAATCTCGGTTGACCTTGCATTTGAGAAGGTATTCCAGTCGGTTGGCCGTATGATAGTGACAATGGTGGGATTGATGGGCGGCTGCATCGTGAACATAGTTCTTGATCCGCTTCTTATATTCGGTGTGGGACCGTTCCCTGAACTTGGGATCGAGGGTGCTGCACTGGCAACCGGAATAGGCCAGGTATTTACACTGTGTATATATTTCATTGTTTATTTTGGAAGACCGATAAATGTAAAGTTTGGCATAAGACATTTGCATGAGGGCGGGCTGATGGTGAAGAAGCTGTACGCCATAGGCATACCAGCCATACTCAACATGGCGCTGCCATCACTGCTTACAAGTGCGCTCAATGCTATACTCAGCATGTACTCGGCAACTTACGTCATGATCCTGGGCGTGTACTACAAGCTTCAGACCTTCCTGTATATGCCCGCAAATGGAATCATCCAGGGAATGCGGCCTATCATAGGCTACAATTACGGAGCCGGAGAGCATGCGAGGGTGAAGAAAATATTTACCATAACTCTGACACTGAACGCAGGAATCATGCTGGTTGGAACTGTGGTGTGTCTGCTCATCCCGGGAAGCCTGATTGGCATGTTCACGGAAAATGCAGCCACGATAAATGCGGGCGAGACCGCGCTTCGCATCATATGTGCAGGATTTGTGGTGTCCGCCGTGTCGGTAACGGCGTCGGGAGCCCTTGAGGGACTTGGAAAAGGAACACCATCCCTGCTCATATCCCTGCTCAGATATGTGGTTGTAATAATCCCTGCAGCCTGGATACTTTCGAGACTGTGTAGTTTCGGTCCTGCAGGTGTATGGAATGCGTTCTGGGTGGCAGAGCTTATAACGGCTGTGTGCGCGGTGTTTATATATAGGGGGCTGTCAGAGGACAGAGGGAAGCGGTTTAGATAAATTGAAGATATAATGTAAATAAAGTCACGACATTATGTGATGAATAGATATGTGTCAGTAATTCCTTGGACATATCAATATCAGATTATGTCGTGACTTTATTGTATTATAGAGATTCTCTTTTTTGTTTTAAAAACAATACATTTCTATGAGATTATCCCCAGTTTCTTGAGCGCTGTTATAGTACAGATGGAGGTATTCTTATCGTAGCCAAGTTCTTCAAGCTTTGCCGGATCGGAAATATTCTCTTTTTGAGCTGTGATCATAGCTTCAGTCAGGAGATCCTGGCCTTCGGCAAGTCCCTCATCCTTGCTTTCCTTAAGTTCTTTAGCCATGATTCTTCTCATTGCATCGTTCATCATAGAATGTGCCTCCTTCCATGTTTCAATTTTTTTCTCATTTGCATCAGATACAATAGCGAATATTGATTCCGCAAACATACTATGTTTGCCATCTAGCAGGTTTACATTGTTCAAAAAATCATTATAAGTGTCTTCTGTAATATCAGCAGATAGCGCGTTCAGCCAGATTATGTCCTTTTCTTCTCTGTCAGATTTTTCGGAATCTGATGACGATTTTGTAATGACAAGCTGCATAGGAAACTGAGCACCTCCTATGTGGTAGATGTTCCTGATATCTTCGTGTATAGTGTATCCAAGTTTTTTTAGATTTTTCATCAGCTCTCTCGGATATGCAGCACGCACAATGGATATAGTAATATCATTTTCACAAACTGGAGCACCGTATGTATCACAGTTAGCGGGTGAAATCATATACAGCAGCGCATATGCCTGTACCTTGTAGAAAGTCTCAAGGTTTAACTCATCCTTAGGCGATTTGTATTCAAGAATATTGTGTTTTCTGAAGAATCTGCCAATGTTATTGTTGATGACAAGATCATCAGGCTTCTTGACTACAGTCAAGTCTATGCTCAATGGTTTTCTTGTGAGCTGAAACTCTTCGTTGAATTCAATGTCATCCTCATAGTCTTTCAGATACAGCCGCATGGCATGAACAAATCCTGTGTGCCACTGGATACGGCTAGAGTCAAGCTTATCGTTTGGTTTGTTGTTATCTCTCAAATAAGTACCTCCATTTTACCCCATAAATTCATAAATAACAATGTTGTAAATAGCTAAGCTGGCCAGCTCATTTTCTCGTGTTCACAATTCCCGCGGGAGATACTTTTCACTGAGAATACATGAGAGAAGTCGGAAATTCAAGTGGCTTGAAAGAGATTTAATGAAAGCTTTAGAAAAGTATACAAAACGGAGAATTTGAGCTATAAATTGAGCTATTGCCCATCAAACATTCAGTGTGTTAGAATGATCGTGGTTATCCTATAAAAATACTAGGATAACCACGATTGTTTTGTTGGAGGAAAAATCGTGGGAAATATATTCAGAAAAGCATTTGTCAAATCAATCCCAATCATGTGCAGCTATTTGTTTGTCAGCATGGCATATGGAATCATGATGGAGAATGCAGGATTCAAATGGTATTATTCACTGCTGGTCAGTCTGACGGTGTATACGGGGGCGTATCAGTTTGTGCTTGTGACGCTGCTTTCAAGTGGAGCATCGATACTTACCATGGCGCTCACTGCATTTTTGATGAACAGCAGGCAGAGCTTCTATGCGCTGACATTTGTGGATGAGTTCAACCGCATGGGGAAGCGGAAGTTATATATGATACATACAATGACGGACGAGACCTACGCCGTGAACTGTACACTGCCGGATACCGGTAAGGAGAAGCAGAGTATCATGTTCTGGGTGGCGTTTCTGTCGAGGTGTTACTGGATGGTCGGTGCGGTTGCCGGGGGAATCCTGGGGCAGATCATTCCATTTGACATGACGGGAATAGATTTCTGCATGACGGCACTGTTCGTCATAATATTTATCGATCAGTGGGAGAAGGCGGAGAGCCATATCCCGGCGATTGCGGGAATTGTGATAGCGGTTGTATGCCTGCTGGTAGTTGGACCGCAGTATTTCCTTCTGCCGTCACTGATCATAGCGTCAGCGGTGCTTGTGGTGTGGAATACGAGACGCAAATAGGTCTCAGATGAAATTGAAACAGTACGATTTAAGAAGTGTAGGAAGAACAGGGAAATAACATGAATACAAAATATATATTGATAGGAATTGCGGTGTCGGCAGTTGTAACATTCGCACTGAGGGCACTTCCATTTGTTATATTCAACGGAAAAAGGCAGATGCCGGAGATGTTGGTTAAGCTTGGAAAGGTACTCCCGGCGACCATCATGGCGGTGCTCATAGTGTACTGCCTGAAGGGAACTGTGTCGGCACCGATAGCGACTGGAATACCGAGTCTTGTCGGAGTGCTTGTGACAGGTGGAACGTACAAATGGCGGCATAATACGCTTCTGAGTATTCTGCTGGGGACTGTGAGCTATATGGTGATGCTGCGTCTGGTATGAGAAAGAAAAGAGGAACGGAAAAATCCCATTCCTCTGAACTATTGTTTTTAGCAGTAATCTCTGCAATCGGATTGCGGATAATTTGCATGCAGAATCCCGCTATTGAATGAATGTGCATAATTTGTTAGAATAGCTGTGTGTTTATCGACTTAAGCACATATTATAATATGAAGATATCATCGCGGCAGATTCTGTCTGGTCAGGTGATATTGGGAGATATTATTAGAAAGGATCTGAAGAAGTAATGGATAGATCAGATAAACAGAGAATTGAGGGGATCGTGCAGAGGATACTGGATGATTTCGGCGATGACAGAGCCATCAACAAGACGGATCTGTGCAATGAGCCGGACAAGACTGCCATTATCGATGTGATCGACAAACTCATGAAGATTCTGTATCCGGGTTACTACAGCGATAAGCTGTATAAGATATACAGTCTGAAGAACAATATGTCTGTTGTGATAGAGGATGTAATATTCCATCTGAAGAAGCAGATCATGATAGTTCTCAGATATTGCAAGAAGTTCCCAGAGCTCTCAGATGCGGAGCTCGAGGATAAGGCTATGGATATCACATATGAATTTATGGATAAGATACCTCAGATAAGGGATTATCTGGAGACTGATGTCCAGGCGGCATTTGACGGGGATCCGGCTGCGGGAAGTAAGGACGAAGTCATACTGTCATATCCGGGATTGTATGCCATATCGGTGTACCGCATGGCACATGAGCTGTGTCTGCTGGATGTTCCGATGATACCGAGGATCATGACTGAGCACGCCCACAGCGTGACAGGAATAGACATTCATCCGGGTGCAACTATAGGCAGATATTTCTTCATCGACCATGGTACGGGAATCGTTATCGGTGAGACCACCATCATAGGTGAGCATGTGAAGATATATCAGGGCGTGACACTTGGAGGACTCTCTACACAGGGCGGTCAGAAGCTCAAGGGAGCCAAGAGACATCCTACCATCGGTGACAATGTAACCATATATTCGGGAGCGTCCATTTTAGGTGGCGAGACTATCATCGAGGACAACGTTGTTGTTGGTGGAAATACATTTATCACCAACTCAGTTGAGAAGGATACAAGGGTTACTGCCAAGAAGCAGGAGCTTCAATATAAAAATAACTAGAATTCATTTGGTCAATTGACCTAAATTAATTCTGCGAGAGGACATACAAATGAGTGACATACGAAAGATAGCAGTCCTGACCAGCGGAGGAGATGCTCCGGGCATGAATTCGGCTGTAAGAGCGGTGGTTGTATCAGCCATCAACAGCGGAATTGAAGTAGTTGGAGTATTTCGCGGATACGAGGGACTGATCGACTGGGAGACACAGCCGCTTGGACTGGCGGACGTCAGAAACATAAACAATCAGGGCGGAACGATACTTTTTACCAGCAGAAGTGAGAGATTCCTTCAGAAGGAGTACCGTGAGCAGGCGGCAAAGAACCTTAGAGATCACGATATAGATGCGCTGGTTGCCATTGGTGGAGATGGAACACTCCGTGGAGCCATAGCATTTCAGGATGAGGGTATCAATACCATCTGCATTCCTGGAACAATAGACAGGGATGTGGCATGTTCTGAGTATACGCTGGGATTTGACACGGCGGCAAATACAGCCATGGAGGCTATTGACAGGATAAGGGATTCATCGGTATCCCACGGAAGATGCAGCGTTGTGGAGGTCATGGGACGAAAGAGAGGTTATATAGCCCTCTGGGCAGGTATGGCGACATCCGCTGATGCCATCATAATTCCTGAGAAATGGGATGGCGACTTTGACAGCATCATAGACACGATAAAGGCAAAGCACGCTGATGGAAGAAACAGCTATCTGGTGGTTGTGGCCGAGGGCGTTACAGATGCTCCAGAGCTTGCGCAGATGATTCTTGATAAGACTGGTATAGAGTCGAGGGTGTCGGTGCTTGGCTATATTCAGAGAGGCGGACAGCCAACGGCAAAGGACAGGATGTATGGCTCGCTCATGGGTGCGTATGCCGTTGATGTACTCAAGAAGAACAAGGCAAATCGTATGATCGCTATCAAGAACGATATACTTATAGACTACGATATAAAAGAGGCTATAGATATACAGAACAATCAGATCGATTCCTTCCAGTATGAGCTGAGTAAGTTGCTGGCCGAGTAATCGGTGATGCTGGCAGCGGGTAAAATAAGCTGACTGATTATAAAAAGATATATAAATGACAGGTATAAAAGATACAATATAAAGGAGAAGGTTATGAAACAGGTAATATTAACAGGCGACCGTCCGACGGGCCGTCTTCATGTGGGACATTATGTAGGATCACTTAAGAGAAGAGTCGATCTTCAGAATTCAGGAAAGTACGATGAGATTTACATCATGGTGGCTGATGCGCAGGCGCTTACAGACAACGCAGAGCATCCTGAGAAGGTCAGACAGAACATTATGCAGGTTGCTCTTGATTATCTTGCCTGTGGCATAGATCCAGAGAAGTCTACTATATTCATCCAGTCAATGGTACCTGAGCTCACAGAGCTCACATTCTACTATATGAACCTTGTCACAGTGGCAAGAGTCCAGAGAAATCCTACCGTTAAGGCAGAGATCAAGATGAGAAACTTCGAGGCAAGTATCCCTGTTGGATTCTTCTGTTATCCTATCAGCCAGGCTGCAGATATCACAGCATTCAAGGCCACAGAGGTTCCTGTTGGAGAGGATCAGATGCCTATGATCGAGCAGTGTAAGGAAATCGTTCACAAGTTCAATTCAGTATACGGTGAGACCCTTGTTGATCCAAAGATCGTTCTTCCCGACAATGAGGCATGTCTCAGACTTCCAGGTACAGACGGTAAGGCCAAGATGAGTAAGTCACTTGGAAACTGTATCTACCTGTCAGAGGATCCTGCTGATATCAAGAAGAAGGTTATGTCCATGTACACAGATCCAAATCACATCCGTGTTGAGGATCCGGGACAGGTTGAGGGCAACTCAGTATTTACTTATCTTGATGCATTCAGCAAGCCTGAGTATTTCGAGGAGTTCCTTCCAGACTACAGTGGTATGGATGAACTCAAGGAGCACTACAGCAGAGGCGGTCTCGGCGATGTAAAGGTAAAGAAGTTCCTGAACAATGTTCTTCAGGCTGAGCTTGCACCTATCAGAGAGCGTCGTCAGATGTGGGAGAAGAGACCACAGGATGTATATGACATCTTAAAGAGCGGCAGCGAGGTTGCCAGAGCAAAGGCAGCAGAGACTCTTGCAGATGTACGCCGTGCGATGAAGATTGACTACTTTGAGAACGACAATCTTTTCAAGTAAGAAAGTCCGGAAAAGTGATATTGGGGACAGATCAAGAGAATTTTATCCATATAACAGGAAAAATCATTGAAAAGAAAAAATCCTTCCTGCAGGAAAAGCATTAAATTAAAAATGAATGCTAATACATCCATGTGGGAAGGATTTTTCTTTTTACAATTGACAAACCTATACCCCTATAGGTATACTGTAAGCATATAAAGCATACCCCATGGGGTATAGGAAAGGAGTATTTACATATGACAGTAAGTATAGTAGGAACGATTATAGGCTTGATGGTATTGGTATTTGGAATATACTATCTGGTGAAGGAGAAGGAAGACAAGGAGTCGGTTAAGATATATGGAGTGACCACGGCAATTGGTGCGGTTGTCTTTGTTGGCATGCTGATAAGTCTTATAATAAAGCTGATGTAGGCAGTACATCTATTTTAGTGTGTGGATATATTATGGGATGGCAATAAAAAAGGATAAAATTCTCACTGAATGTCCTGAAAAGTGATATTCGGGACAAATCAAGGGAATTTTATCCTTTTTTCATGCCAATAATTGTTATAGCGATAATTTTGTGCTAATAACAAGTAAATTACCTCAAAATAAGAAAATCCTAGGAATATGACACTCCACCTGAATGTGGAGTTAAATAACTCTATCCCTTATATCCTAACAACTACAGTCTCATACGGATACATATACCCCTGCTTATGCTCGCTATAGTTAGACAGAAGTTCTGTTCCAGCGTCATATTCAACCGGGCAGGATACAGTCCGGTCAGTGAAATTGCACAGCACAAGTATAGTGTCATCTTTCAGAACCCTCTCATATGCATATATTTCATCGCTATCTTCAAGCATAGGTACAAAATCTCCATAGACCAGAGTGTCCTCAGTGTGGTGAAGCCTGCATTTGCGGAGGTGTTCCACTGCATAGGTGTGCGTCCGTTGTCACGTCCCAGCAGGGCGAAGTATCTCATCATGTCCTCACGCGCCACCAGACCGCTGTCCACAAATTGTCTGTAAGTGTTGAATATCTCGATATCCCTGTAATCCGAAAGCTCAGTAAAATATATGTTAGTCATGCCGAGCTCGTCACCCTGATAGATGAAAGGCGTTCCCTTCATGAGAAATGCCATGGTGGCAAGCATCTTGGCGCTCCTGGTCCGGTACATAGGAGAGTCGTTGCCGAACCTTGACACGCATCTCGGCTGGTCGTGGTTGGTGAGGAACAGGCTGTTCCAGGCCTTTCCGGCAAGCTCCATCTGCCAGCGGTTTAACACTTCACGGAGCTGCGGCAGAGTAACCTTTTTGTCATTCCATTTGCCGATAAAAGGATCGCTGTTCAGCTCCACATGGTCGAACTGGAATACCATGTTCAGCTCGCTTCCATCGTAGCTTGCATATTGGATGGCGTCAGCCGGTGTCACGCAGCCGGTCTCACCGATGGATACTATATCGTATTTGTTCAGGACCTTTTCACGCATCTCCCTGAGATATGTATGAGCCAGAGGCCTGTTGGCCGTGCGGTCTGCAAATGAAGCGTACAGACAGCCATCCTCCATAGCTCCATCTTCAAAGCTCTCCTTGCCGATGTAGGCGATAGCGTCCATGCGGAAACCGTCAATGCCCTTTTCGCACCACCAGCGCATGATATTGAATACCTCCTCACGCACCTTTTCATTTGCCCAGTTGAGATCCGGCTGCTTCTTGGCGAACAGATGAAGATAGTATTGGCCGGTCGTCTCATCCTTCTTCCACGCTGAACCGCCAAATACAGCGCCCCAATTGTTCGGAGGAAAGGCGCCTGTGCCATCTCTCCATATATAGTAATCCCTGTATAGATTGTCTTTGCTCTTTCTGCTCTCCACGAACCATGGGTGTTCATCCGAGGTGTGATTGGCTACGAGATCCATCACGATCTTAAGTCCTCTTGCGTGCGCCTCAGACAGCAAATGTTCAAAGTCTTCCATAGTTCCAAAGTCGGACATAATGGAGTAGTAGTCCGATATATCATAGCCGTTGTCAGCATTTGGCGATTCGTATATAGGTGTGAGCCATATCACGTCGATGCCGAGCTCCACCAGATAATCAAGTCTGCTTATAATTCCGGGAATATCCCCGATCCCATCCCCGTTGGAATCCATGAAGCTGCGTGGATATATCTGATATATTACAGCTTCCTTCCACCATGTGTGTTTTTCCATAAGTGCCTCCTGGATCTAAGTGTCAGCCAGTTGAACATAGGCTGATACAGTAGTTGTGATAGTAATTAAAATACAATAATACTTAAGTGGTTCACATAGATAATTCATCAAAGAATATGTGAAAATATCTGCATAAAAACGCCCATCTGTATGTATTCCTACAGTACAGATGGGGATAAATGACAACACGAGTGATCGTATATATGAGTTGTAAATTAAATAAATAATCCGGATTTCTCCTTGCTGTGCTCCAGCTTGTCAAGAAGCTTTGCGCAAGGCTTGGCGAGCAGCAGTCCGATGACCGCTGAGATCGCAACATATATCAGCAGGGTGGCAAGACATTTGCCGTAGGTGTGCTGATACATTCCGGCTACACATTCCCTGAGGGCGTTCATGCAGTATGAGAACGGCATGAATTTGTACAGGTACTGGTAGACTGACGGAAGCACTTCCACAGGGAAGGTTCCACCGGCTCCCGCAACCTGGATGACCATGATGACCACGGCGATGGCCTCACCGATATTGCCAAATGCCACGGTGAGAGAGTAGATAAGGAATGTAAATACAAAGCTCGTCATCATGGCGGCCAGTGTAAATGCTATCGGATGTTTACACTGTATTCCAACGTAGAACAGATCACCCATCACGGTTATGATGGTCTGGACCTGTCCGATGACGAAGAAGTTCAGATACCTTCCGAAGAACTTCTGGTAAGGCTTCACACCCTCAAGCTCCTCATTGTCCTTGACCTTAACGTGTATGAGCGCCACAAGTATGAGGGCGCCGACCCACAGTGCAAGAACTGTGTAAAATGGTGCCATGGCAGATCCGTAGTTGGATATCTCATATACAGCAACTGTATTCATCTGTACCGGTGATGAGATGAAATTCACGATCACCTGCGGATTGTCCTTGATGGCATTTATGAAATCCTGATAGCTGCTGTTAGACGTGATCGTCTGTATGTCGGTTTTGATCTTGTCTATGCTGTCCTTGAGATCCTTCAGACATTTGATCGTTCCTGCTATGTCTGAGGTTCCATCCTTCAGAATATCCTGATACTCGGTCAGGGATTTGCTGATGTCGTTGAAGTTTCCCGGAACATTTGCCAGTACATTCTGTGCCTGAGTCAGCGATGACTGGATATTCTCTAACGAAGATTTCAGCTCAGGTGAAAGCTCGTTATTTATGAGATCCTTCACCGAAGCAATGTCATTTGTACACTTCTTTATGTCGGACGATACCGCTTTTTTCAGTGATGCAAATTCTTCGTCTGACAGGCTTGTGTCGGAGACAAGTTTTGATAAGTCCTCGTTTAGATTTTCAAACTGAAGCTTGGCATCGGATACTATAGGTGACTTGGCTTCTAGCAGTCGGTCTATGGTGTCCAGAACGTTGGAGCCAAGTGAACCGTTGAGGTCGGTTTCGATTGACACTGCTCCGATATCGTGGGTTCTTGAAAGACTGTCCACGGCTTTGCCAAGCTCTGTAAGCCTGTCAGAGATCATGTCGAGACCTGTGTTCAGCAGTGATATCGAGGTGTCTGCAACGTCGCTGCTTATGCCTGCGCTGTCACTGAGGTTGCCAAGGCTGCTGGAGCCGCTCTGTGCCATGCTGTCTATGCTTGGAAACAGAAGCTGAGTGGTATCGATGGCATCTGATGCAGACTCTGTGAGCAGTGAAAATGTATTCAGCATATAGACGTAATTGTCCAGCGTGGATGAGATCTGTTCCAGCTTGCTCTCAAGGCCTGCAACGAGGTCTGAACCGTCTATGTTATTTCCGGAAATGAAATCTCCGGCATTTGCAAATACCTCGGTCAGTGTGCTTATGATCTTGGTGTTTATCTCGTTCTGGACGGTCGTCTTGACCTTGCCGGTAATCTTGGTGGCAATGGCGTTTTTCTTGCTGTTCTCGTAGTATTCAATATTTGGATTGACGATGTTGCCATTCAGTATGCTGAGCATGTTCGCCGTGAAGTCCTTTGGTATGATTATTCCGGCATAACATTCCCCACTGGCGATGAGTTCAAGTGCCTCATCCTTATTATCGGCAAATGTCCAGTCGATGGTGTTGTTGTTCTCAAGACTTTCGATCACCATATCTCCGATGGTCAGATTTATTCCGCTCATCTCGATTCCTTCATCCTCCGAATAGACAGAAATCTTCATGAGTGAGGTGGCTGACTCTCCATACGGATCCCAGTTTGACAGGATGTTGAACCACGCATACAGGGAAGGGATTATGCACAGACCCATGACTATGGACAGTGCAACAACATTTGTGGTGATCCTGCGCAGATCAGATATGTATACACGCCAAATGTTTTTCATGATAATTCCTCCTTGTCAGCTTCTGTGTTTTCTGTGGCTTCATTCTGTTCACCCGACTGCACAGATGCACTCTGTTCATCCGGCTGGGCAGTTTCGTCCTGCTCAACTGGCTGAACAGAGTCGTCATGCACGTCCGATAGAACTGAATCACCCAGCTTATCTGGTTGAATCGTTTCGCCATGCTCGTCCGACTGAACTAAGTCACTCTGCTCATCCACCTGCACAGCCTCAGCCATCTCAGCCACCTTGTCCTGCACGGCGGTGATCTGTGTCTGAATGTCTGTTTTTACATTTGTTATTATGTCGTCCAGCCTCTTCTTCGGCGCAGCCACCTTTGTATATATGCTGTTGATGTCGATGAGACCGTCAATATCATCTTCCGTATCCTGAAGCGAGTTTACCATCTCCTGTATCTTGTAATCCGAGTATTCCACATGTATCAGATACGCCGCGATTATGAACAGGCTGGCGATCCACAGAACAAGGAATATGATCTTGGAGCTGCCGGTCAGAAAGAGCAGGATAAGGAAGCATGCGGGAACAGTAAATATACACTTAATGCCCGCCTTCAGCTTTTTTACATTTTCTGCATGGGCATTGTCTCTGAATGCAAGCACCTGGGACATTATGTCAGATGGCTCGGTGTTGGTTGTATTTGAATTTGTATCTTCGTTCATGGGTGTTCCTCCTTATTTGCATTACATCATATCCGTATCTTCCATACGTTTCTCGATGAAGTGCATGATATGGATAAATGGTTTTCTGATTATGAGTCCTATGACCAGTGCAACCACAATGAAAATTGACAATTCAAGCAGATATTTGAACAGGTCTGCGTGATACATTCCGCCAATACATTCACGCATAGCATTTATCGCATATGGGAATGGGAAGAATATGTACACCTGTCTGAAGAAGTTCGGAAGAGCCTCTATAGGGTAGGTTCCACCGCTTCCCGCTATCTGTAGCACCATGATCACGACGGCGAGGGCCTTGCCTATGTCGCCAAATGATATGGTGAGTGAATATATCAATATTGAAAATGTCAACCCTGTCAGTGCCGCAGTTGCCCAGAATGCAAATGGGTGCAGACACTGTATCTTCAGCAGGAACAGGTCTCCAAGCACTATGACCAGAACCTGAAGCTGAGACAACAGGAAGAAAATAAGGTATCTTCCAAAGAACAACTGGTGTGGTCTGGCATCCTTCAGATAGTCCGCATCCTTCACATGCACCTTCATGAGGGAGACGAGAATTGTCATTCCGACCCAGATGGCAAGCACTGAGTAAAATGGTGCCATGGACGAGCCGTAGTTGGCAATGCTGTAGTAGTAATGTTCCTCGACAGCAACAGGCTTTGACAGGAATGACGCCAGCGTCTCGGAGTCTCCGTTGAGGAAGGCGATGATCATGTCGGTCACCTCGCTGTCGGCGGCCTTGTTGATCTCGTCTGTGGCGGTCTGGATCTTGTCACGGATACCGCTTATGAGATCGGAGAGGTCTGTGAGACTGGTGTTCATTGATGCAATGGTCACCTTATAATTGTCAAATACAGAACTTGCGCTGCTGATGGTAGAATTCAGGGTATTTAACAGATCCTGAGCGTTTTTCAGTGCATTTTTGATGTTCAGGATAATGTTGTCCATGTCAGGGATGACCTGGCTGGTAAATGTATCGTCGATGTCTGAGACAGAGTCGATGATCTGGTCGAGCTTATCTGATACGGCATTTTCTGCATTTGTGATCGCAGATATATCCAGACTATCTATGGTGTCAGCGGTGAGAGAGGAAATCTTCTTAACCTCTGTTTTCAGTTTGTCAAGTTTGTTGAGGGCATCTGAAACCTCATTCGTGTTGCTTATGTCGAGCGATTTGATATATTCGTCGACTGCATCGATCTTTTGCTGAAGTTTGTCTGCATCTGCCTTGATATTCTCAAGATCGGTGGATATATTCTCTGCATCATCCTTCATATGGATAAGCTTTGCAGAGCTTTTCAGATTCTGTATGTCCTGCGCGATGCTGTCAATCTGATCCTGAAGAGAATTCCTGACAGTGTAGTAGGTTGAGCCCACTGAGTCTATATCAGACATGCTTGAATCAATGGCGGAACCCGCATCGGACAGAAGCTTGTTGCTCTTGTCGGTCGCGTCCTTGAGCTTTGTGCTAGTCTTGAGTTTGTTATTTGCCTTGATTATGGAATCTATGGTTTTCTGGTATCCGGCGAGATTGTCATCAACGGTCTTGAGTGCTGTGATGAAATCCGTGCCCTTGAGATCCTTCGACAGATCCGTGTCAGAGTCGTCAATGGCAGTGATAAGCTTCTGTGATATCGCCTTGACGTAGGTCTCGTTGATGCTTGTCTTGAGCGTTGAGACTGCGGTGTCGGTTATCTTAGGTGCCACGGCATTTTTCTTCTCATTTTCATAGTAGGTGAAGCTTGGATTTACGAAGTTGTCCGTCAGGGCATTGAACATGTTGTAGGAGAAATCCTCATCAATGATGACTGCGGCATAGTATTTGCCTGATTTCACACCGTCGATGGCGGACTTTTCAGATTCGGGAAATACCCAGCCGATACTGGTCTGGCTTTTCAGTTTATCGGCCACTGACTGGCCCATGTTCATCTCGTTGCCGTCCGCATCTGTGTAGCCCTTGTCCAGGTTGACGACGGCGATATTGATGTTGCCGGTATTGGCATATGGATCCCAGTTTGCAAATATGTTGAACCATGCGTACAGCGCAGGCAGTATGCACAGTCCAACGGCGAGAACTATTGTGAGTATACTTTTTTTGATACCGATCAGGTCATTTTTAAATATTTTCAGTATTGTCTTCATATTGTGTAATTCCTATTTATATAGTAAATGCATCAGCGAGGACTGATGTACATGTGAGAGTCCCCGCTGACGATCGTTTATTATTCTACAGGTCTTTGAAATGGAACTGCTTCTTTCCGGTTGCGTAGTCATCAACTATCTGTCCATGTCCGTAAAGTTTGTATTTGTAGGTTACAAGTCCCTCAAGTCCGACAGGACCTCTTGCATGGATCTTGCTTGTGCTGATTCCAACCTCTGCGCCGAAGCCGTATCTGAAGCCATCGGCAAATCTTGTGGAGCAGTTCTGGTATACTCCGGCCGAATCGACAAGCTGCATGAAGAGGGCGGCAGTCTCGTCATTCTCAGTCACGATACAGTCTGTGTGATGTGAACCAAAGTGGTTGATGTGAGAGATAGCCTCCTGCACATCGTTCACGATCTTGACTGAGAGCACCAGGTCAAGATACTCGGTATTGAAATCGTCGTCTCCCATGATCTCAATACCATTCGGGCTGCTCATATTGCGTTCAGCCTGATTGATGATCTCCGCTGCCTCGGCGGTTCCGCGGAGCTTTACGCCGTGTTCCTTAAGTGCTTTTGCCATGACCGGAAGCATTTCTTTTGCCACATCTCTGTGGACGAGAAGTGTCTCCGTTGCATTGCAGGCGGCGGTGTACTGTGTCTTGGCGTCTATGATGATAGGGATTGCCTTCTCAATATCCGCATCCTTGTCTATGTATGTGTGGCAGATTCCGTCCGCGTGTCCCATGACAGGAATCTTGGTGTTGTTCATTATATACTGCACAAATGCATTTGAGCCTCTTGGTATGAGCAGGTCAACGGACTTGTTGCAGGACAGAAGCTCGTCGATCTCGTTGTGCTGGCTTGCCTGGAGCATGCAGCCCTCAGGTGCTCCGTTTGCAACGGCTGTGCTGTAGATGACATCGAAGAGAGCCTTGTTGGTGTTGGCAGTTTCCTTGCCTCCTTTAAGTACGGCGCAGTTGCCGCTCTTGATGCACAGGGATGATATCTGTACCAGCGCGTCAGGTCTTGCCTCGAATATGATTCCGATTACTCCGATAGGGCAGGATACCCTCTGAAGAACCAGACCTTCGTCAAGCTCTCTCTTGAGCTGGATCTGTCCAACCGGGTCAGGGAGCTTTATGAGCTCGTCGATGCCATTTGTCACGTCGGCAAGCTTGTGCTCGTCGAACTTCAGTCTCTTCTTGACTGAGGCCGCGATCCCGTTCTCCTCGGCAGCAGCCATGTCCTTTGCATTTGCCGCAAATATCTCATCCTTGTGCGCGATGAGCGCGTCCTTTACATGTGCTAGTATATTGTTTCGTGTATCCTCTGAAAGTGCAGCCATTTTGTAGCTGTCAGCCTTCATAATGCTTGTAGCTTCCTGCATATTCATAATCTTGTTCTCCTTTATAATCCTGTATGTCATGTGCACTTATTTGGTTATGGGCACATGAGCATATAATCCATTAAATATTACCACAAGTTGGGGGAGATGACCACAGGGAAGAGGAGATGTAAGGTTTGGAAGTCGGACGCTATTTTCGCCGGAGTGGTGGTGGGAAGAGAAAAATGCCGGGAAATCGAAAACGATATGTTTTTATTCGAAGTTATGTATAAGTGCTCAAAAGTGAAAAAATTATCTCTTTTGTAGCTAAATCAATTATAAAAGGAAAAATTCTCTATTATTTTTATCTATTGTAGTGAAAACAAGCTGAAAAGGAGAAAATTATGCGCTTTATAGATAAAACAAGAAAACAAGACAAAGAAAAACTTTTTTAAAAAGTAATGCAAACTTTGTTTACACTTATGGAGATATCTAATATGCTGATACTAGGAGGTGGTTATATGAAAACATTTGCAAGTTACATTAAGAAATTGAGAGTGGGAGCAGGGCTGACACAGGAAGAGGTCGCTGAAAGCTTGCAAGTTTCTAAAGTTACTGTGCAGAATTGGGAAAAGGGTAAAGGGATACGAAGGGACAGGTTAAAAGAGTTATCGAAACTATTTCGTGTTCCAATAGGAGAATTGAAAGATGCTATGGATGCCGACATTAACGATGAGGGAACTGATAATTGGCCAGACTTTTTATTTGAATATCAAAGGGAAGACGATGAGGGAAATATAATAAAGGAGGATACTAACTCGAATAACCATATAGTGTCTACGTTACATCTGAATCTTGAACAACAGGAGTTATTTGGGATATTGAGTATATATGGTGCGGAATATTTACAGAAAGATAATGTGGATATTTACGATAGAGAGGATTTTGAAAATTGTCTTAAGATTGTTCCGTTTGATTATATAAATAAAGTCGGAAGCATTCAGTTTATGAATATATGTGATGGTTTGTATAAGGTCCTTAGGTATGTAAAACCGGATTTCCTGTTGAAAATATTAAAAATGGATCCTGATTGGCAATTTAATTTGAAAAAGCTGAGTAAAGATCTGATCTGTGAATTTATAGAGTGTGGGCATAAAAGATTTGATCCAGAATTAGAGTGGGAGGAATCAGAAGAGACTCCTTACTTTTCAATTTCAATGCATAAAGCGAGAGCGATTCTTCCGTTGCTGGAACAGGAAAATTTCTATTTTAATGGCGGAAAAGTTGGTGCAGGACTGAGGGAAGATACACCTGAGAATACTGTTCAAATTTTATTAAAGACCTGCGGCGTGCGCCACGAGGGATGGGAAGAAGAACTATGTGATAAAAAAGAGTTGATAGCTGGAAATGTTGTTAATGGATTGGAAATCGTAACTGAATGGCACAATAAAGAACTGAATGATGGAAAGAAGGAGTATTATTTGTCGATAAATGAGACAGGACGTAAACTTTTAAAGTGGTTTGAGGGAAAGGAGTAATTGTATGGATAAAAAAAGGAATACAGCAGTATTTATTGATGGCGAAAACATAGCAGCAAAAAAAGCAACAAAAATTATAAGTATAATATTAAAGGAGGGTAGTGT
>CAVCCL010000081.1:0-5856 GCA_963600665.1 Bifidobacterium catenulatum
ATTCTCCTCCTTCACCGGTCTGAATGTTCCAAGTCCGACATGAAGTGTCACGTGTGCTATCTTGATCCCCTTTGCCTTGATCTGGTCAAGCAGCTCTGTCGTAAAATGAAGTCCTGCAGTTGGCGCTGCCGCTGATCCGTCATGCTCTGCGTACACAGTCTGATATCTGTTCTTATCCTCAAGCTTGTGTGTGATATATGGAGGGAGCGGCATCTGTCCAAGCTCATCAAGGATCTCCTCAAATATTCCGTCAAATTCAAATCTGATGAGTCTGTTGCCTTCCTCAACTATATCGACAACCTCACCTACAAGCTTGCCCTTTATAAGTCCCGTCTCAGGATCAGGTTCATTTGACTCCGAGCCAAATACTATACGAGCACCTACCTTGCACTTTTTGCCAGGCTTTACAAGAGTCTCCCATGTACAGTCATCCTTCCTCTTCAGGAGAAGTACCTCTATGGATGCTCCCGTATCCTCCTTGACTCCCATGAGTCTCGCCGGGAGAACCCTTGTGTCGTTGATGACAAGACAGTCCCCCGGATTCAGGTAATCTATCACATCATAAAAATGCTTGTGCTCTATCGTATTGTCTTCTCTGTCCAGGACCATGAGACGGGACTCACTTCTCTTAAGGAGTGGATCCTGCGCAATAAGCTCCTGTGGCAGATCATAGTAAAAATCTGTTAATTTCATCATATTGTAATTCCTCGCATATTTATTCACACAAAAATAACTGTCTGACGCTGGATATATACAATATATCTGCGCCAAACAGTTACATATTATACTACTATCACAAATATTTCAAGGACGGCACCTATTACGCTCTGATCTCGATTCCAAGCTTGCCGAGCTCCTTGAGGATCTTGGCGATGATTCCATCGACCTCTGATGTCTCAAGTGTTCTGTCCTTAGCACGGAATGTCATGGTGTAAGCAACCGACTTCTTGCCCTTTGCGATCTGCTCGCCCTCGTATACATCGAAGAGCTTGTAGCTCTCAAGCAGCTTGCCGCCACACTTCTTGATGACTTCCTCTATCTGTCCGACAAATATTCCCTTGTCCACAACAAGACTCAGGTCTCTTGTACTTCCTGGGAACTTTGCAATTCCCTCGTACTTGATGTCGAAGCTTGACAGCGTAACCAGTGTAGGCATATCTATAACTGCAACATATACCTCACCCTTAAGGTTGTAGTTGTCACATACCTCAGGATGTACCTGTCCGATAAATCCAATGGTCAGGTTACCCTTCTTGAGCTTTGCCTGACGGCCCGGATGAAGGAATGTATACTCTGACTCTGGCTCGTATGTCACCTGACCCTTAAGACCTACCTTGTCTGTCAGTTCCTCAAGAACTCCCTTGAGATCAAAGAAATCTCCCTGGCCATACATACCGATAGTCAGCTTCATTCTCTCCTCTGGAAGCTCTGTGAGTGGAAGTGACTTTGGAAGGTATACATTTCCAAACTCGTAAAGTCTTGCGATCTTGTTCTTTCTATTATAGTTGGTTGCCAGTGATGTGAGAACACCATTCAGTGATACTGTTCTCATGATACTGAAGTCCTCACCGAGAGGATTTGCTATTGTAACTGTCTTTCTGAACTCGCTGTCAGCAGGAAGAAGCAGCTTGTCAAATACCTTAGGGCTCTCAAATGAGTAGCACATACCGCCAGAGAAGCCATTTGCCTCAAGGACATCCCTTGCTATGGCGTTGATCATCTGGTCGTATGGGAGCTTACCAACTGTTGCCTCACCTCTTGGAAGTGACACAGGAATGTTGTCATATCCGTAGAATCTTGCAACCTCCTCTGCCAGATCTGCCATACAGTTCAGATCCTGTCTGAAGCTTGGCACATCCAGTGTATTTGTCTCTGCATCGTATGTGAGACCAAGTCTGCCGAAGTAGTACAGCATCTTCTCAGGCTCAACATCTGTTCCGAGAAGTGCATTCATCTTGTCCGGCTCAAATGGAAGCTTCTTGTCCTGTACAGGATTTGGATATACGTCAACAGCTCCGCCGACTACCTCACCTGCACCCATCTCCTCGATGAGCTGACATGCTCTGTCTATTGCCTCCATTGCAAGATTTGGATCAAGTCCCTTTGTGAACTTGGCTGCCGCATCAGTTGCAAGGCCGATCCTTCTGGATGAAAGTCTGATATTTGTTCCATCGAAGCAGGCTGCCTCAAAGAGCAGTGTCTCGATGCTGTCTGTTACCATAGAGTTCTCTCCACCCATGATTCCGGCGATACCGATCTCCTTCTCGCCATCACAGATCATCAGAACATCATGGTCAAGCTTTCTCTCCTGTCCATCAAGTGTGACAAATGTATCTCCGTCATTTGCACGGCGGACAACGATCTTGTTGCCAGCTATGGTGCTGAGATCATATGCGTGCATTGGCTGTCCGTACTCTTCCATAACATAGTTTGTTATATCTACCAGGTTGTTGATCGAACGGATTCCCTGTGAAGCAAGTCTCTGCTGCATCCACTTTGGTGAAGGTCCGATCTTAAGGTTCTTGACAACCCTTGCTGTGTATCTAGGGCAGAGATCAGGATCCTTTACCTCTACTGATATATAGTCATTGACATCCTCGTCATTTCCTGTCTTTGTTACCACTGGTGGGTAAAATGGCTTGTCAAATGTAGCTGCTGCCTCTCTTGCCATACCGATCATTGAGAAACAGTCAACTCTGTTGGATGTGATCTCGTACTCAACTACCACATCGTCAAGTCCAAGTGCCTTCACAGCGTCATCGCCCGGCTTAACACCTGACTCCTCTGGGAATACATACACGCCATCCTCCGGTGCTTCTGGGTAGAAGTCTCTTGATGAACCAAGCTCCTCTATACCGCACATCATACCATTTGACTCAACGCCTCTGAGCTTGCCCTTCTTGATCTTGATTCCGTCTGGGTACTCGTTGTTGTCACCATGAGCTGCTGCAACCTTACCACCGTCAAGTACGATCGGGATGAGATCATTTACCTTTACGTTCTTTGCTCCGGTCACGATCTGGAGAGGTTCTGCCTGTCCAACGTCTACCTGGCATACAACGAGCTTGTCCGCATCCGGATGCTTCTCCATAGTGAGAATCTTGCCGACAACGATCTTGTCAAGATTCTTATCCTTCTGTTCGTAACCCTCTACATGTGATCCTGAGAGAGTCATGGCATCTACGAACTCCTGAGCTGTCACGTCCAGATCAGGAACATATGCCTTTATCCATGAAATTGGTGTATTCATCTATTCGTCCTCCTATTTAAAACTGGTCTAAGAATCTCATGTCGTTCTCATAGAGAAGTCTCATGTCATCTATCTCATACTTGAGAAGTGTTACTCTCTCAAGTCCGATTCCAAATGCAAATCCTGAATATACCTCAGGATCTATTCCACAGTCGCGGAGAACCTTTGGATGAACCATACCACAGCCAAGGATCTCTATCCAGCCGCTGCCCTTACATACTCGGCATCCCTTGCCGCCGCACTTGAAGCATGTGATATCACACTCTGCTGAAGGCTCTGTGAATGGGAAGTGGTGAGGTCTGAACTTGACCTTTGTGTTCTCACCGAAGAACTCCTTTGCCCACTGCTGGAGAGTTCCCTTGAGGTCTGCCATGGTAATTCCCTTGTCTATTACAAGTCCCTCTACCTGATGGAATGATGGTGAATGTGTTGCGTCTACCTCATCAGCTCTGAATACTCGTCCAGGTGAGAGGATTCTTATAGGAAGATTGCCCTTCTCCATGATTCTTGCCTGAACAGGTGATGTCTGTGTACGGAGGAGGATATCCTTTGTAACATAGAATGTATCCTGCTCATCCTTTGCAGGGTGATTTGCAGGGATGTTCAGCAGCTCGAAGTTGTACTTGTCGTACTCTACCTCAGGGCCCTCAACGATCTCATAACCCATACCGACGAATACTCTCTCCAGATCCTCAAGTGCTATCTGGTTTGGATGTCTGTGTCCTGTGAGTTTCTTAACACCAGGAAGAGTTACATCTATTGTCTCTCTCTTCATCTTCTCTGCACGGAGTGCTCTGTTGATGGCCTTTGTCTTCTCGTCAAGGGCTGTCTCGATGGCCTGACGTGCCTCATTTACCATCTGTCCTACCTTTGGTCTGTCCTCCGGTGCAACATCCTTCATGCTTTTGAGAACCTGTGTGAGTTCTCCCTTCTTACCGAGTATCGCCACCTTCACGTCGTTCAGTGATGATACAACCTCTGCGCTCTCGATCTTGGCAAGAGCCTCTGCCTTGATGGCTTCCAACTTGTCTCTCATCGTATTTCTCCTTTTTCTATTTCCAGGGATTTCGTTGTGATTTCTACAATAAAAAAGTCCCCAGCATGTTATACATACTAGGGACGAATTATATCCGCGTTACCACCCTGATTCCAGACATTCATTATACACACTGTCATATACACTCTATATACTGTGTCATATGTCTGACTCTCATTAGACGTTTGTCGCACGTCACACGCCACAACCTACACAGACCAATATCTGTCATCTGATATAGCAGATAACTTCAATCCTTCAGCCACGGTGGCTCTGATGTGAAATTAAATACGCACTCTTACCTGACCTGGCTTTCAGCCGCTGACCTGGTCTCTCTGATGGCGACATGAGTATCTTTTGCATCGTCACTGCCTGTAGAGATAATATACCTACATGTGGGTGTTAGTCAACATCTTTTTTGTCATACTGTCATGATCAACAACAATTCAATTTTCAGAAATATTATATAACTTGATTGTGAAAATAAACCTTACGAGTACCATACTCCTATTTAATCATCTTCCCGTTTCTTTTTCTTTATTTGTAAAGCAATTGATGCCAAAAGTAATATCCAGCCTATCAATAAGATTATATAAAACATCACCTTACCAAAATCTCCTTTTAAGATAAAATCGATTGCAAACAAACATGCACTAAGTACTAACAGAAGTATAGCTTTTTTTTCTCTCATATGTTTTCTCCTTTTTATATCAAAATCGCTTTATATCTTTCACTCTTTATTTTCTTTGTATCTGCAAGTCTTCCTTTACTATTATACGTAAGTAAATAAATATCAAATCCATCTTTACTGCTATTTGTTACATATTTAAATCTATACCCCCAGTTTTCAATAGCAGCAGACCTAATATCAGTACTTCCATAGTTACTTATTATATCTGAAAGAAGCGTAGACAATGTATACCCTGTTGCTAGACTTGCTGTGACTGCCCCCTTAGTTACCAAAATATCAATTGCCACTCCAGCACCAAAAGTCACCATTACTTTGATCGTCTTTCCCCTATTATACCTTCTTATGGCATCTTTAGTCCATGTAAATTTGGTTGAATAAAGCGCATTACTAAAAGCAAAACAACTACTTGCATTATCCTCATCCGAATATATTGTTCTAAATTTTCCCACCCCACCAGAATAGGAGGCTTTTATTTTATAATATGCACTGTAATATCTTACATTTATAGAAATTGTTTTCTTTACCCGCTTACTACTTGTATTTTTATATGAGCCACTATGCGTCTCAATCGCAGTATTCTTATTATTTGGAACACATCTTAATGAGTACTTAACAGTACTCTTTGATGGGACATCCAAAACAAACGTTATTTTACCTCTTGATGGATTTTTTACTTGGGTAATCAACGACTCCCTGTTCACTGCTGCACTTACCTTCATAGGTGTTAATGGTAACACAATTGACACAATAAGCAACACACAAACTAATTTTTTTAAAACTTTTTTCATACTATTTCCTCCCTATAGTGTTTTATAATATATAGCATTACTATATTGTACAAATTATGTCAATAGTTTATCTATTATTTAGGTGTAATAG
>CAVCCL010000082.1:0-5107 GCA_963600665.1 Bifidobacterium catenulatum
GTCTAATGGAGATATAAGTTATGTTTCCAGAAGATATGTTTCTAAAATCAAAAGACTATTAGGATTATGAGGTGAGTTTTATGAAGAAAGAATTAGTTAGCAGAATTGTACGTGGATTGTTAGGCGGAATTGTAATTTGTTATCTAATTACTATAGGTATTTCAATTTCCTTGGGTGATGGTAATTTTTATCCATGTGTTCCAAGCCTGATAAAACAATTCGGAAATGAAATTACAGCAGTCATTGTTCAGACAATATTGAGTGTTCTTCTAGGTGCTGGCTTTGCTGGAAGTTCTCTTATATGGGAAAAAGATGATTGGAGCCTTTTAAAACAAACAAGCGTTTATTTCGCAATTGTTACAGTTCTTATGATGACAGTTGCTTATGTATGCGAGTGGATGGAGCATTCTGTTAGGGGTGTATTATGCTACTTTGCAATATTCTTTGCCATTTTTATAATTGTATGGGTAATTCAATTTGTAATTTGGAAAAGACGTATCTCAAAAATCAATTCTAAGATAACGTATAAGAATTAAAGATTTCTTTAAAAAAACTGCAAGCATTTTGCAAGCACAAAAAACGGGAAGCCTTGATTTATAAGGCTTCCCGCTATTTCTATATCACTCAAACTCAATCGTTCCAGGCGGTTTACTAGTCAGATCATACATTACCCTGTTCACGCCCTTGACCTCATTGATAATCCTGTTCATGACCTTCTGAAGTACCTCAAATGGTATCTCTGAACAATCTGCTGTCATGAAGTCTGTTGTATTTACAGCACGGAGTGCTACGGCGTAATCGTAGGTTCTGAAATCTCCCATACAGCCAACTGAACGCATGTTGGTCAGTGCTGCGAAGTACTGGCCGAGGCTTCTGTCGAGGCCTGCCTTTGCGATCTCCTCACGGTAGATGGCGTCGGCATCCTGAACGATCTTGACCTTCTCGGCTGTTACCTCACCGATGATTCTGATTCCAAGGCCAGGGCCCGGGAATGGCTGACGGAATACCAGGTACTCTGGGATTCCAAGCTCAAGGCCTGCCTTGCGGACCTCGTCCTTGAAGAGGAGGCGAAGTGGCTCTACGATCTCCTTGAAATCTACATAATCAGGAAGTCCGCCTACGTTGTGGTGGGATTTGATGACTGCTGACTTGTCAAGGCCTGACTCGATGACGTCAGGATATATGGTTCCCTGTACGAGGAAGTCCACAGCACCGATCTTCTTGGCTTCTTCCTCGAATACACGGATGAACTCCTCGCCTATTATCTTTCTCTTTGCCTCAGGCTCGGTTACTCCGGCAAGCTTGCTGTAGAATCTGTCCTGAGCATTTACTCTGATGAAGTTCAGGTCGTATGGGCCGTCCGGTCCAAATACTGCCTCAACCTCGTCGCCCTCGTTCTTACGAAGAAGGCCGTGGTCTACGAACACACATGTGAGCTGCTTGCCTATCGCCTTGGACAGGAGAACTGCAGCTACTGATGAGTCCACACCGCCTGACAGTGCGCACAGCACCTTGCCATCGCCTATCTTGGCACGCAGGCTCTCTATAGTATCTTTTACAAATGAATCCATCTTCCAGTCGCCTGCACACTGGCATACATCCATGACAAATGCTCTGAGCATCTTCATTCCTTCCTCGGTGTGCATAACCTCTGGGTGGAACTGAGTCGCATACAGCTTCTTCTCAGCATTCTCCATGGCTGCCACTGGGCATACAGGAGTGTAAGCTGTCTTCTTGAAGCCCTCTGGCACCTCTGCAATATAGTCTGTATGACTCATCCAGCAGATAGTCTTGTCATTCACATCTGCAAACAGCTTGGATGTCTTGTCAACCTCTACCTCTGTTCTTCCATACTCGCTGACAGGGGCCGTGCTGACCTTGCCGCCCAGCAGATGAGCCATGAGCTGTGAACCGTAACATATTCCGAGAATAGGAATACCCAGTTCGAATATCTCCTTGCTGCAGCTAGGTGAATCGTCTTTGTATACGCTGTTTGGTCCGCCTGTGAAGATGATACCCTTTGGATTCATCTCCTTGATCTTCTCCAGCGGCAATGTGTACGGATGCACTTCGGCATATACATTACACTCTCTTACACGTCTGGCGATCAGTTGGTTGTACTGTCCGCCAAAGTCCAATACGATAATCAGTTCCTTATCCATGTATATCTCCTTTGTTGCCTTTTATTACTTATAACAAATTTCTGAACATTTCCTAGTATAACACAATATGCAGCACTTTTGTGCTGCATATTATCTAAAAATTATGTTGTTTTGATTATTTATGCATTTTACATATACGATTGCATTCGAACAGATACTTCACTGACAAATTTATATAATGCAGTAACGTCATCTGTCCTGCCCACTCAATATTGGAATCTATATATAACTATATTTATACCAATCTCTATCTTAATCCCTACTTCAGCTTCTCCTTCAGGACCTCAATACCCTTCTGGTACTGGCTGTCGTTCTTGCCCTGGAAATCCTCGTAGGTGTAATCGTCTGGAAGGTCCACTTCAATGTCAGGTGCCACACCCTTCTTGTGGATATCGTTGCCGTCATGAGTGAAGTACTTCTGTGTTGTGAGCTTGATCGCAGTGCCGTCGCCAAGTGGTATGACGCTCTGTACGATTCCCTTGCCGTAGGTATTCTTTCCTACAACAGTTGCAGCTCCGAACTCCTTGAGTGCCGATGTAAGTATCTCTGACGCACTGGCACTGTACTCATTTGTCAGGACTACCATAGGCATATCGAGGTATTCATCATCCGTGGACTTGTACTCATCCACAACCTTGCCTGTCTTGTCCTTGATGGACACTATGGTTCCCTCTGGGAGCAGATAGTCACAAATGTTTACGACCGTGGTGAGCATTCCGCCCGGATCACTTCTGACATCGATCATCAGTGCCTGCATGCCCTCCTTCTTGAGCTCCTCAACTGCCTTCTGGAAAAGCTCATCTGTGTTATCTATGAACTGCGTGATCCTCACATATCCGATCTTGTCGTCTATCATAAATGATGATACCGTGCTGTACTCAACGATCTCCCTGGTAATGGTGACATCGTGGTAAGCCTTATCACGCTCTCTGTATATCTTAAGAGTAACATCTGTTCCTGCATCGCCTCTTATGAGTGATACGAGGTAATCAAGATCATCGTCTGTAGTGATCTCGTGATCGTCTATCTGTACAATAATGTCATCAGGCTGTATATCCACCTTCTCAGCCGGTGCGCCCTCAAGGATATTTACCGCACGGACATATCCTGTATCCTCATCCTTGCTGACCGTAACTCCGATTCCGGCATACTCACCTGAATCATCCTCCTGCAGCTTGGCATACTCTTCCTTGGTGTAATACTGCGCATACGGATCGTCAAGGGATTCCATTATACCCTTGTATATGCCCTCCCTGATCGTATCATCGTCAATGTCATTGTAATAATAATTGTCTATGATACTCTCGATCTTCGCTGTCTTGTCAAGTACATCCGCATCCAACAGATTGCCATCATAGGTTATCTTGGTGGAACTGCCGGTTTTGCCGCTGAGCGTGCCACTGAACACACCTGATGTACCGCAGCCCGTCAGACCGATCACCGTACTTGCCAGCACCGCTGTCACTACTGTCTTCTTCAACATTTTCCTCATATCATTATCTCCTAACCTTGTATTGCCATCAAATACCTGAATCTCTCCGTATCCCCTGCCCGGTCTACTGTCCAAGGAAGTCATGCGGATTGACATACGTTCCGTCTATCGACACGCCAAAATGGCAATGCGGACCTGTCGACACACCCGTACTTCCTGCCTTTGCTATGACCTGACCTTTCACAACCTTGTCGCCAACATTTACACAGAGCTGTGAGTTGTGCATGTATACTGTACATATTCCGCCGCCGTGGCTGATCATGACCATGTTGCCACCACCGCCATTGTAGCAGGACATAACGACCGTGCCGGCCTCCGCCGCAACAATATCTGTTCCATAATCACAGCCTATATCGAGTCCCTGATGATATGTACTCGCTCCCGCTGTAGGAGCATCTCGGTAACCAAATTCATCCGTGATAACACCTCCGGTAGATACCGGCCACATGAATTTGCCCTTATATTTGGAGGTGTCGTATACCTTTCCATCCTTCGTATACACACCCGTACCATTTGCATTTGCCTTGCCCATCTCCTGTCTGGATATCTCCGCGATACGTCTCTCGGCCTCCTCACGGGCCACAGTGAACTTGTTCATCAGAGACTTCTGGGCTTCTATATCGTCGTCATATCTTGTGATCTCTTCCTGCTTCTGATCTATGAGGGTCTGTAGTTCAGCCTCGTTACTCTCCAGATCCGTCTTGACCGACTCCACCTGTCTGAGGTCAGACTCAAGCTGAGCCTCATAATTGGCGATATCCGTCTTGGTCTTGATCAGCTTGGCAAGCTGCCTCTGATCGTATTCCGATATCTGGTCTATATACTCTGATTTGTTCAGAAGATCGGTGAATGATATGGATGTGAGCAGGGCATCGACATACTCCGTCTCTCCCTCCTCGTACAGATACTGTATTCTCTGCTTCATAGCCTCATACTGCTCATCCTCTGCTTTCTGAGCCTCATCCAGACTTTTCTGAGTTGTGTCTATCTCAGTCTGAAGCTCGTCTGTCTGCTCCTGCAGGCTCGTTATCTGAGTCTGGACTGATGTCATCTTGGCATCCAGATCTGCAACATCCTGAACGATCTTGTTCTGCTGCTCCTCCAGAGAATCCAGAACGTCCTTGGCATTCTTCTCGTTTTCACTGGCATCATCCTTCTGACGCTCAGCCTCTTCCTTAGTCATGGCATATGCCATATTTCCCCCGGTCTGAGACGCAGCCATGCCCCCCATGACTACGCATCCCGCAACAAGCAGTGCCATTCTTCTGATATTCCCTTTTACGTTGACTTTCTTTTTCATAATCTACTACTCCTTGTTATCCCCATCTAACAATTAACTAGTATATCATATGTCGTCGTGCGTGAGCACGATGACCTGCGCACGCATCAGCGTGCTTCATTATATCATATGTCGTCGTGCGCAAGCGCGATGACCTGCGCACACATCAGTGTG
>CAVCCL010000083.1:0-5643 GCA_963600665.1 Bifidobacterium catenulatum
CTGCAAAGCACTTCTCCATGAGGGTATCTGTGGACTCCTTGGATGTTCCCTCATAATATGAATACTGAGCCACAACATCTCCGTCCTTGCCGTATACATAATCTGTCATGGACTTTATATCACCCTCATACTCTTCAGTTACAGCCGCTGAACCTGAGCCTGTGAGAACCACTCTCTCATCAAAATCAAGATCCTCTGGATCCTTGTGTCCGTCATATGGCTTGTATGGATTTTCTCCGCCATATTCTGTAACGCCATATGCCTGCTTCAGTATATCTGCGTAAGCTGCAGCATCCTTCTTGTCAAATGTATATCCGTAATCTTCCTCTATCTTGAACTGGTCATCGATATATGCCTGATCCTGTACAAACTTAAGAACTGTATCACTGTCCTCAGTCATGGTTATCCCATATACGCTCTCCATAACATTCTCCACCACGTCCTTTGATGAAGCATCTGAAAGAAGAATATACATATATGTTGATACAGCGGCATCCTTGTTGCCATATACAACAAAACCAAGCTTGACATCACCTGAAATGCTGACCATCTTAGACTCATCCGGCTTTCCAAGATCTACTTCCTTGCCTGCCTCGTAAGCTGTGTATGTACCATCTGTTATGTTAGTCCAGCCCTTTGCAAGTCCGGTCTCTGCATCATAATCATATATACCGATCATATTGCCGTCATCGTCGTACATCATGGTATCAGGATATGCAGCTTCATTTGCTGAATCCTCGATCCTGCTTCCAAAGTTCTCGCTCTTTAAAACTATTCTTGTGTCGTATGTGAGATCCTTTGGATCATTGTGTGTAAATGTGTCATCAAGCTTGACTACGGACTCATCGCTGAACAGACCACATCCTGTACAGACGAACACCATAGCCAGCACAAGCATTGTTATTGTAATAAATTTCTTCATATTATCATTCTCCTCGTATATGTATTGCCTTTTCATAATGGCTTCTTCTCTACTTTTCTTTGTAATAGAGCATGCAATGGCAGTATCCTTCGAAATCCGGATCCTTGATCTGCGCCTTGAATTCCTCGCAGACACATTTGTTCTCCGGTATTCTCTCAAGTCTGCACGGACAGTATCCGCCTGTTCTCTTGAGTCCTTCCTTCACAGTTGCCACAACTGCAGGATCATCGTTCAGTCTGACCTTTCCCATGTCAAACGCCTCCTTTTACTATAGTCAACCAATCATTTTACGTGTATTACTCATATAAAAGCTTTGATATGTTAGCCAGAAGCTCTTCACGATCTATGCTTCCAACAGTCTCAAATACCTTCTCTCCATTTCTAAAATAAAGAAGTGTAGGCATGGCATTCACACCATACCTGTCCGCAATATCTCCATAATAAGAGATATTCACCCTTCCAAATGCAATACCGCTCATCTCGTCTGCAACAGCATCATAAATCGGCTCAAGAATCACACATGCAACGCAGTTCTCACCATAACAATCTATCACGCTATACTCAGTCTTTACGAATTCCTTCCAGGAATCATTGTCCTTTAACTCAACAGTTGCCATAACAGCCTCCTATTTATTCTCTATAATTTTATTGACATAATCCAAAAAGCTGGTGAAATACATGTCATCTTCCACCATCTCTGCCAGTTCTGCACTGTCAGGAATCTCCTCACCAACAAGCTCCATCATCTCACGGGTCTGCGCGATCTGCTCCTTGAGCTCTTCCTCATTGATATTGATTCCCTTGCTCTCACAGAACGCCCTGGTCATCCAGCCCTGCTTCTTCTGTGCTATGACAGAGTCTTTCATATCATCCAGAGGCATCTCATTATCCATTGGATCTATGAATTCATCTTTATGCTCTTCAAGCACAGACTTCACATAGTCTTCCATCTCTGTCTCGTCGTAATCATACTCACTGCCATTCACCATCTGGTCAATATAGTACATGATGAGCATCTTGCTGTTTTCCATTTTCTGGTCATCCTCAGCCTTTTTTATGAGATATGCCCTATAATCGTCGATAGTCGCAACACCTTCAATACCTATGCCTGCGACAAGCTCATCTGTCACCTCTGCAGGAGTTCTTCTCACGATCTTGTTCACTGTAAGCTGAACATTCTTTCCAGCCAGTTCTGCCTCAAATGATTCTCCTGAATTCATTCCAACTGCTGCTTCGGATGCCTTCTCTGCTCCAGGCACATTCATGCCCGTATACAATATGATAGTTCTTCCGTCAGGAAAGCTGGCCTTGTCTGCCTCACAGTATACGACATCTCCCTTTTGTACTTTGTCCGCCTGGCTCTCATTTGCATAGCGCAATGACAGAGCCTTGATCTCCTCCTCTATACGTGCTTCGTCAACCTTGACATCCAGCATATCCTCAGGGATAACTATGCTGTCAATGTCGCACAGCCTGCTAACTGATCCATTCATATGGTTTCTCCTCTCGGTCTTATATTTTATGCGTTATCACAAGTTTTCTGATCACCCATAATTCTACACACTAATGTTTTAATTTTATCACATAGACTTGGTATAGTCATGTGTTTTAGCCTCATCTTCACAGTTATGTGTATTTCATACATATTTCATAGATTTTATTGTATAAAATTATTTTCATAAAAAATCCTCCTTATTACTGAAAGAACAGTAATAGGGAGGACTCACTGATTATGCGCTTATATATTAACTTTCAATACATCAAATTTTGGAGAATAAACCATTAGTCTGGGATCACCTCAATATACACCTGATCATATTTATGGCGAAGCTCCTGTTTTATCTCATCTCTCACACGGTGCAATATACTTATATGTATCACGTCTGTCTTGTTGCCTATATACACCTCAACCCAGAGCTTTCGTCCGGTCTGGATGACATCCAGAAATGTCACATCATACGGATAATCCTGCATATGCTTATCCACTATCGCACGGATCTGGTTCAGAGTCTCTTCCTCAGGTGCAAATAACACAAGATTCTTTATGCTCTGGAATATCACTTCCACCGGTTCCTTGATAAGGAGAAGCGCCATCACCACTGCAACTGCAGGATCGATGTAAGGTGTAAGGAAACTTAAACTGGTATGAAGGAGTATTGTCTGAACAGCAAATGCCACGGACACCCCCATACTGCTCACCACATCCAGCTTCCACATATAAAGCTCCGCCTTTATGGTCGTTGATTCGTATTTCTTGCTGTAATGATTTAGTATCAGATACATCACTGCACATCCAATACATACAAGCAGCTCAAATACCGCTATACTTCCTGCATCGACGTCATGTCCACCATGCAGGAGCAGCTTTATATTCTCCACCATGAGATTACATGTGAGTGCCAGCAGCACGCTATACTTCACAAGCAGAAACAGCGATTCCACCTGGGCATATCCATACGGATGTTTCTCTGTCACCGGCTTGTAGAGAAGCGGCACTAGCACCATAAATGGGCCGATCATCACCAGATCCGCAGCATCAAACAGGCAGTCTGTCCAAAGCGAATGTGAGTGGGTGAACCATGCCATGACTCCCTCTGCAAGTATAAACAGAACACTTCCAAGGAATGATAGCTGTAGTATTCTTTTCTCTATGGCGAGTTTATCCTTTTTCTTACTGTTCTCAATTTTCTTACTCATTTGTATTCTCCAACTTAATAAACAACTTCTTTTCTTTGATAATAACCAAAATAAAATAGGGACTATCATCAACACTTCATATAGTCCCTATCATTACCTTATAACATAATATTTTTAATTATACAACCTTATTTTTGTGCAATCCTTTTCATGAATGTGCGCAATTCATTTCACAAATGTGATTGCTCGTAGCGTTCTTTTCCCCACCAGTTCGGCAGCAATTCTTTAAGTGTGACTATCGTCCTTTTTTCATAATCTACCATAATCTCCATATTTTCGTTTTCTTCATTCAACTGATACAAAAACTCTCTGCAGGCTCCACAGGGCATTCCGCTCCCACCTCCGTAAGGTGCTTTATCACGAAAAGCAATCATCCTCTTTATTTTTGTCTGACCACTTGCAACATACATGTTCAAAGCCGCCACACGTTCTGCACACAGATTCATCACACCACTACAAGACTCAATACAAAATCCTGTATAAATATTTCTATCCTCACTCTCCAAAGCACATACAACATGATGCGCATATACAAAAGGTGACACATCCTCCGGATGATATTCCTTTTTAGCATGTTGATAAAGTTTTTCCCATATATCCATATTGTCCTCACTCTCTATATCGATATTTTTTTAACTTTTTACCCATAACAACGCAAATGAGACTTCCACTGATACCAAGTATGAACATCATAAGTGCTGCACCTGATCCTTTTCCCATACCAAATAGTGTCTTCAAAGTTACATTCGCCCCATACACAGCCATAAATGGCTCGCATATATTATCTACCATAAAGCCTCCTAAAAACAAACCTATTGGAATAGTAAAAAACTGCAAAGTATTTCTACACGCATACACGCGTCCCTGCAATTCTACAGGAATTGAGCACCTTAGAATAACCTCCAGATTTGTGCTCATAACCGGCACGAGGATCCATCCAATTATCTGTCCTATACACCACAATAGCGGCTCTCTGGCAAATGCCATGATAAAGTTTTCCGTCCCCATCGAAAACAACATTGTCAAATATACTACCTTCACCCTGTCCTTAGGTTTTGGTAAAACTGATGCAATAAGGCTTCCAATTATCATAGCTACACCTGAACATGAAGTAACAATTCCCAGAACTGCCTGACCTCCTTTCGGATTCGGCAGCACATATCCAGGCAATATCGCATCAAAGGCTGACGATACCAGATTAATGCCTGCCATAAACAACAATAGTGTCATGATCATTGGATTTCTCTTCAAAAATCGTATTCCCTCTTTCGCAAGTATAAGAACACTTTCTTTTTCCTCTCTTCTATCGCTCTTCGGAATATTAACAAAGAACTGCAATGCCACAAATGCGATCAAAAAGCTTCCAACATCCACCGCTATCACCCCATTCAGCCCTACAAAAGAATACAACGCCGTGGCGATCAATGGATTCAAAATGGATATCAGAGACCTTGACAAAGAACGAAGTGCACTTGTCCTCTGATAATGCTTTTCAGGAATAATAAGCGTCATGGCTACTTCCGATGCCGGCTGCTGCACTGTGTTCATAAGCCCCGAAACAGCATTTAACGCATATAAATGCCAGACCATCAGACGGTTCGTATTATACAATCCGAATACTGCTATTGTACAAAGCACTGCAAGAACATCACATATAATCATTGTTTTCTTTTTGTCGAACCTGTCCGTCAGAGCTCCGGCAAATATACTCATAAGCACATATGGTGCATAAGAGCATATGGTGAGTGCTGCTGTGCTCAGCGAAGAACCAGTCTTCTGATACAGCCATAATGTCAGGGCAAATGCAGTCATACTGCTTCCAAGCTGCGACAAACTCTGTGTGCTCCAGAGTATAAAAAAATCTCTCAGCGGGTATGTTTTATTATTGCTTTTAATATTTACTTTTCTATTCATTTCTTTGCTCCTTTTTATATCAAATATTTTTAATCAGAAGCAAAGTCTGAGGATATCAGCCTGAAGCCGTTCCTCCATGCAGTCTCCTCAGGCTCTGCACGGAGCTGCTA
>CAVCCL010000084.1:0-3171 GCA_963600665.1 Bifidobacterium catenulatum
TCCGATAGCTGTACGACATGCGCCTGCTAAAACAATCTTCTTTGCCATTTTCAAATCCTCCATTTTAAAAAATATTAGTGTGACATAAGACTACATATAAAAAAACCTTAAAGGTTCACACAATCTGCCATAATTCTAGCACAAAAGCATGTGCCACGCAACCAAAAATGAACGACTCCGCGAAGGAGCTATTTCCTTTTATTCCTGTTTTTGCCATTTTTAGCATTCTTCTGCCCGGATGATTTTGTGTTTTTCTGTGGAACAGCTTTATTATTTTTGCTGCTTTTACCATTTTTGATTGAATTGTTCTTGCTTTTATCATTTTTGCCATACGGACGTTGTCCCTGGTGTTCACCTTTCCTGTTCATCTTTCTCGGCGCTATCAGACATTTTTTATCAAAACCGATAAGATCCTGTCTGCCGGCCTTTATGAGTGCCTCTTTGACCAGATCATAATTCTCCGGTTTTCTATACATCATAAGAGCCTTCTGCATTGCCTTTTCATGTGGATTATGAGGTACATATACCGGTTTCATGGTTCTAGGATCGACTCCGGTGTAGTACATACACGTGGATATCGTGGACGGTGTAGGATAGAAATCCTGCACCTGTTCAGGCATATAACCTATATCCCTTACATATTCGGCAAGCTCCACCGCCTCCTTCAGCGTGGATCCGGGATGTGATGACATCAGGTACGGAACAACATACTGCTGCTTTCCGGTCTTTGCATTTACCCTTTTGTATCTCTCAATGAATTTCTCATATACACTGTTCTGCGGCTTGCCCATCATCCTGAGGACATTATCCGATACATGCTCCGGCGCAACCCTGAGCTGTCCGCTTATGTGCTTCTCGCAAAGCTCTTTCAGGAATTCATCGCTGCTGTCCGCCATCACATAATCGAATCGTATTCCCGATCTGATAAATACTTTTTTCACACCTGGAACTGCTTCCAGCTTCCGCAGAAGCTCAACATAATCCTTGTGGTCAACCTTCAGATTCCTGCACGGTTCCGGGAACAGACACTGCTTGTTGGTGCATACACCATATTTGTCCTGCTTCGCGCATGATTTATGCCTGAAATTCGCAGTCGGCCCTCCGACATCATGTATATAGCCTTTGAAATCAGGATCATGCGTCATGCGCTCCGCTTCCTTTACCAGTGACTCGTGGCTTCTTGTCTGTATGATCCTGCCCTGGTGAAATGTCAGTGCGCAGAAGCTGCATCCTCCGAAACAGCCCCGGTTGCTCGTCAGGCTGAATTTTATCTCTGATATAGCCGGGATACCGCCTGCCTCCTCATATATCGGATGGTAGTTATTCATATACGGCAGATCATACACATCGTCCATCTCCATCTGTGTAAGCGGATAAGCCGGAGGATTCTGAACAACATATCCTCTGTTTCCGTATCCCTCAACCAGCGTTTTAGCCGAGTATGGATCTGTATTTATATACTGTGTATAAAAACTTCTTGCATATTCCAGTCTGTCCTTTGAAAGACTGTCATAATCCGGCAGTATAATGGAATCCTCGGGCACACCGGATATATCCTTTGTCCTGTAGCATGTACCCCTGACAAATGTGATATCTTTCACATCTATTCCGCTGTCGAGTGCCTCCGCTATCTCTATCATGCTGTGCTCGCCCATGCCATACGAAAGTATATCGGCGGATGAATCCACCAGAATGGAATGTTTCAATTTATCAGACCAATAATCATAGTGAGCCATACGTCTGAGGCTGGCCTCTATACCTCCGATTATTATTGGAACATCCTTGTATGTTCTCCTTATCAGATTGCAGTAAACCGTGGTGGCATAATCAGGTCTGAGTCCCATCTCTCCGCCGGGCGAAAATGAATCCTTCTGTCTTCTCTTCTTGGACACGGAATAATGGTTCACCATGGAATCCATATTGCCTCCGCACACCAAAAAGCCCAGTCTTGGTCTGCCAAAAACATCAATGCTCTTGTCATTCTTCCAATCAGGCTGGGCAATCATACACACCTTATATCCATATCTCTCAAGCAATCTGCTTATGATGGCAGGGCCAAATGAGGGATGGTCAACATAGGCATCACCTATGACAAACACAAAATCCGCCTGTGTCCACCCTCTCTTCTTCATGTCCTCCATGCAGATTGGCAAATAATCTCTTTCCATACATTTAATCTTCTTTCTTATCGCTGAGGTTGACAGACATACCAGCGCCGAGAGCCACTGCCTCAAGCGCTTTTTCCGATACATACGCCTCTATCCCTGTGCGCTCTTTGATTATTCTGTCCATTCCGTATATAAGGCTTCCTCCTCCGGTAAGCACGATGCCCGATACCGCAATGTCAGCCACCAGCTCCGGCGGTGCAGTCTCAAGAACATTGTGTATTGCTCCAAGGATATGCTCTGTAGTCTCCTCAAATGCATCCACTGTTTCATTCGCAGTTATTGTTACAGCCTTTGGAAGTCCCTTGATAAGATCACGGCCCTTGATCACATACTCAATATCTTCATCACGCTTTACGACTGAGCCAACAGCGATCTTCGCATTCTCCGCTGTCTGATAACCTATAAGCAGGTTGTATTTTCTTCTGGCATACTTGATGAGTGCATTATTATAGTCATCTCCGGCGTATTTTATGGAGCTGCTCTCCACTGCACCACCAAGGGATACGACCGCAATATCCGTGGTTCCACCGCCTATGTCGACCACCATATTACCCTTTGCCTCATAGATATCTACATTTGCTCCTACAGCAGCAGCCAAAGGTTCCTCCATGACATACACAGTCTTGGCACCGGTCTTGTACACTGCTTCCTCAACAGCTCTTCTCTGCACCTCGGTAACACCGCTTGGAACACACACGCATATCCTTGGTCTTCCAACGCCCGAACGTTTCTCCATTGCGCTTCTGATAAATGCCTTGAGCATTATCTCCGCTATTGTATAATCAGATATGACTCCCTTATTGAGAGGTCTGACGACCTCTATATTCTCCGGAGTCTTTCCTATCATTTTCTTGGCTTTTGTTCCTATTGCTATTACTTTTTTTGTAGATACTTCATATGCGACAACAGACGGCTGGTTTACAACAATTCCCTTACCTCTTACGCTGATCAATACATTTGACGTTCCTAAATCTACTCCAATATCAGTTGAAAGCATATAAAT